>CALCTR010000017.1 GCA_937906925.1 uncultured Alphaproteobacteria bacterium | reverse complement strand
CTACGACCGATCGGTTAACAGCCGATTGCTCTACCACTGAGCTACGCTGGAACAACAAGATTACTTTTAACGGATTTTAAAATAAAATGCAAGTCTTTTTTTAAAAAAAATATTTTTTTTTACTTCTTGTTGAATTTTAAGCAGTTTCTCTACCAATATAAAACCATTCTGTTTGAATGGAGGCATTTTTATTTGGCATAATAATTAACCCGTCATAAGGCATAATAATCTCTTTATTATTATGATAGCGAGCAATGATTTCTCCCTTTTTTAATGGTGTTAAGTGATTGACTTCTTTAATAAAATCACCCTCTGCATCTTTGATGATAAATGTGTCTAATGTAATAAGACGTTTTTCATTTTCTTTAAAACTGAATTCGTTAAGACCATTAAAAAAGGAGAGTGTATTTAAAATAGCCGTTTGAGCCAGTTGTATGGCTTGAGGACTTTTATGATAGCCACATTCCAGAGTGAGAGCTGAAACACCATGTTGGTAGGCATATTCTTCAGTGCAGAAATTGTCAATTTCAGGATTATTCTTATAAATCAAAGGCCAACCGGCTAATGCCGTTTTTACCGGTATGATTTTTAAAAATTGTAAATTTTTCTCTGTCGGATAATCAATAAAGGCAAAAGCTTCATCTTCAGGACAGTGTGTGGAATGTAAATCCAATAAAACATCAGCTTTTTCAATCTCTTTTATTAAAAGATTGGCAATTTTTTGTTCATTGGTAATAGGATTTGGATGAAATTTTATAACGCGATTTAAATTTTCATCTGCGAATCGGGCATCCAAGGCTTTTGCTTTTTCATTCACAACGGGAATAAAAGTTACAGACCCTTTTAAAAGAGAGAGCTCTTTATTTTGAATTTGCCGGATAATTTCATGTAGAGCTTGACTTCCGGCTGTTTCATTACCGTGTACGGCTCCTAAAATTAAAACGTGAGGTCCTGTTTGATGGGTGTCAAAAGAATAAGTTTTAAACATAGCTGTATGCTCCTCTTGTTTTGCATAAGAATGGGACTGGGTGAGTCTCTCTTTGAGATTTTTGAGTTGGTAACGCTAATTCTAGAATACCGTTTCTGGCATTAAAATGTATTCCTTGATACCCTTGGGATAGTAACTGTTCAATTTCATCCAAAGAGTGAATGCGAACAAAAGCACCTTTTTGATGTGAAATTACTTTTTGAGGCATTAAAGATGCTTGCATCACATAAATAGACCCATCATCACTTGGATCTATACCGGCAGCCGTTAATTGAAAATTATTTAAAAAATAAGGAGAAAGATTTCTATGATTGTTTCTGTCAATGATAGAAACGGCATATGGGATATTTAATTTACGAGCGATATTTTTGCGGATTTGTACCATCAGTTGATTAAGCTTATTACCTCTGAATGTGGGTAAAACACAATCACCGCCTAAAATAGCAACAGATTGATTTTTTGGCATTTTTAAACATGCTTCAGGTATTTCTTTGGCAACTTCAAGAGCGTTTTTGCAGACTTTTAAATAAGAAAGGCCAATGAGTCGGTTTTGATGAAAAATACCGATATAGGCAATATTGGGATTTGAAAATACATTTTTATAAAAATCAACCGATTCGTGTTTGTGCAAAAACTTTTGTTCATCAGGACCTAAATTTTTATAAATTTCTAAAGAAAGGTGAAACATATCATTCGCATCTGCCTTGTTGAGAAATCTAATGCAAAAAGGAGAATGAGAATGGAGCGGTTTCTCATTTTTTTTGCTAAGTGTTCCTTCAAAAAGAGGGTTGGGGGTTTGTAACAGGTGTCTTATGTTCATGTTCTTTCCTTAAAATAAAAGACGGGACCTTTTAAAGTCCCGTCTCGTTGTCTTTTGCTTGTTTGCTTTACTTATACAAATCCAACCGCGGGAGATTATAAATCTCACGTTTAGATTTAAGTTGTTTAAGTGTTAATGCAAACATATTGGTTCCTTTACTAATTAAAACAAATGATATCAAAAATAAATCTCCTTGTCAACGGTAATTTAAAAAAAATTAACCTAATGACATATATTTAATTTTATCAGCCGGTATGCGTATTTTGTTTTGGGCGATGATATAAGGTCTTGCCGGAAGCAATTTTTTGATGTTTTGATCCAATACTTCCATACGAGTATCTCGTGCATACTCAACAGCGGCCAGCAATAAAGCATAATGTCTAACAAGAGTAGATGAAGCAAGCAGTTGAATTAATTCTTCTTTTTCTTTTTTTTCTAAAATATTTATTTTTTCTGCTTTTGCTAAGGGTGGTAAATCGTTTAATTCCGGTCTTGTTGTGTCATATAATATACGTTGAGATTCTTCCGGGGGTAAACGGTTTTTGAATTTAACCCCCATTAAGTCCAGCATATAATCGTATATCTTTTGTGATTTTAATAAGATCTTTAGGCGATCTGCTTTTTTTGAGTAGTCTTTTTCTATCATTTGTTTTCCTTTAGTAAAATAAAAAAAATGCCCTTTTCAAAGAAAAGAGCTATTTTTTGTTTGATTCTAGATTGATTAGTTAATTAACAAAAAACGCCCCTTTTACCGGTAAAGTAAAAAGAGAAAAAGTAAAAACCAAAAAAGTTTATCGTTTTTGTTATCATAAAACTCAATATACGCCTTAAAAAAATAAAAGTCAAGTATCTTTTTAAAATAGTTGAAAATTTTTTTTAGATGCGTAAAATAAGAAAAAAAACTAAATATGGAGAAAAATATGCAACAAAATCAATTAACAGATAAAATATATTATATCGGTGTGGATGATAAAGAAATAGACCTTTTTGAAGGACAATATGTTGTGCCGAACGGTATTTCTTATAATTCCTATCTGATAACGGATGAAAAAACGGTTATTATGGATACGGTAGATGTGCATAAGGCTGAAGATTGGCTTTTAAATTTAAAAACCGTTTTAAAGGAAAAAGAGCCGGATTATTTGGTTGTTTTGCATATGGAGCCGGATCACGCGGGTTCTATTGAAAAATTACTGCAAAATTATCCCTCATTAAAGATTATAACAAATCAAAAAGCATTTCAAATGATGGAACAGTTTTTTCCTTCTTTAGATTTAACGGATAAAAAAGTCATCGTTAAAGAAGGGGATGAGCTTAATTTGGGGGAACATACACTTTTATTTGTAACGGCACCGATGGTCCATTGGCCGGAAGTAATGGTTGCTTATGAGAAGAAAGAGAAGATTCTTTTTTCAGCGGACGGATTTGGTAAATTTGGGGCTTTAGATACGGTTGAAGAATGGGATTGTGAAGCCAGACGCTATTATATTAACATTGTCGGCAAGTATGGGGCTCCTGTACAAACCTTACTTAAAAAAGCTGCCGCATTGGATATTAAAAAGATTTTTCCGTTACATGGACCGATGTTGACTGAAAATTTAGATCATTATATTCAAAAGTATGATATTTGGAGTTCCTATGAGCCGGAAGATAAAGGAATCTTTATTGCCTATACCTCTATTTACGGACATACAAAAGATGCTGCTCTTAAATTAAAGGAGATTTTGCTCCAAAAAGGAGCTTCTAAGGTCGCAATTGCTGATTTGGCTAGAGATGATATGGCAGAGTGTGTGGAAGATGCTTTCAGATATTCTCATTTGGTTTTAGCCTGTCCGACGTATGATGGTGGTATTTTTCCATATATGGCAACATTTATACATCATTTGAAAAGTAAAAATTTTCAAAATCGGACAGTCGGTTTTATTGAAAACGGTTCTTGGGCTCCTGTGGCAGGACAGGTCATGAAAAAGGAGATGGAAACACTTAAAAATATTAGGTTAATAGATAAGGTTGTAACCATAAAATCAGCTTTAAAAGAAACCGATATACCTTTATTGGAGGAACTGGCTGGTTCTCTTTTGTAAAAAAAGATTGAAAAAAAGACAAATTTATGCTAAAAGAGGCTATTCGTTAATAGTTGAAAGGATAGTAGTATGGGTAGAATGAATCTTCAAATTGAAACCGCTTTAAAACAAATAGAGAGTATGCCGTTTCAAAATATATTGCCACAAGTTAATAAAATCAAAGAATTATTAGCACGAGGATGTGATGTTGACGGTCAAGATGCCAATGGGGATACGTTGTTACATATTCTGGTTAAGAGTGGTCAGTTTAGAGGGCATAACACCATAGAAGCCGGTGATAATAAAAAGCCGAGACCGGAAAATGTATTTGATATTTCTTATTTGCTAAAATACAATCCCAATCCGTTAATTGAAAATAAACAGGGGTTAACACCGGCTATGTTGGCTGCTCATTTAAAGTTGACTACTGAATGGCAGTTTTTATCATCTTATGAACAAAAATATGTTGCTAAAGAAACAGCTAACGTATTAAGTTCTCTTTATTTGTTTATGCAAGCAGTGGAAAAACAAACCAAAAAAAGTGCTTCCCGCACTTCAGCAACGGGGGTTATTGATAATATATTGAATATACAAGAAAAAGAAAATCGCTGCCACCATGTAGATATTTCTCGTAGTATTTATCGCTTGTGCGGTAACAAAAGTGGAAGAGGGGCACGAAACGCCTAATTCAAGGACTTATGTGCTGGAAAAAACACCCTATTAAAATGAATTAACGGGGTGTTTTTTTTTTTTTTTGAGATTTTAAAGAGTGAAACCATTACATGTGGTGTTTTTTGCTAGTGTATATTCTTTTTACAATTTAGATTATCGTTTTTTACCACATTATAATTTTATTTTTAATCAATTAAGCGAGATGTTCTTGCTTCACGCAGCAGGCCTTGTTGGGGCAATTTTCTTTGAGAAGCTAAAAACAGTGGTTGGATTTGAGGCACTGGTGAACCGTATGTTTTTAACAGGTTAAAAACATTAATATATTTTTCTATCTTTTTGCTTTGGTGATAATTGGTATCCCCATTTATACAGGTAATAAAGTTGCCTTCATCTGTCATAATGGCACTATGACTGTGCCCGATAACAATAAATGACGGCAAATCTTTTAAATTATTTTTATCTACAATATGTGCTTTTTCATAACCTTCAATTTCAGAAAGGCGTTGAGGCATAAAAAGTTTTATATCTTCAGGGTTGGTGTTTGGAGACAATTCAAATAATTGTGTTTCTTCATTTTTTAAAACCTCATCACTAACAATCAGTTCAACGTTAGGATTTTTGAGTGTTTCTTTCAAAACGGGATACAATACTTCAAATTCGGGTTTGTTTAAAAAGAGTTTGACGGGTGTATATGAATCGGCCATAAAATAGCTGGTAAAATATTTTATCCGAGTATTGTCCATAAAAGTAAATTCCATTTTATCTTCATTGATAACTGATTGAAGGGCTTTAACAAACTTTTCTTCAGTCAATTCCGGTTTTTCTTTTTTCTTTTCTTCTTTTTTACTGGAAAAAAATAACATTGTACACTCCTGTTTGTTAAACGTTAAAATATGCCGAATATTATATTGTTTTTTAACAAGATTGTCAATTTAATATTGTGCGTGTGTGAAAATAAATATTGACAAATAATATTTAAAAAATACATAACAAAAAATTATTAAAAATATAACTTAATGTAAAGATATAGAATTATCTTTTAACATATTAAAAATATAATGCTTTTCTTATTTGCATTCATAAACAAGTTCAACGGGCTTATCTGCCTTGGGATTAACAATCCGATCCATTTTTTCAAATCCGGATTCGCATTGTTCATAAGCTTTTTGATAGCATTCACCGAGCGTATCGCCGGTAGCGGAAAAAATGCCGTTACCGTATTCATTTTTATAAAGAGCTTGATTACCGGAAGAACAGGCAGTGATAAAAAACAAAAGTAAAAAAACAGATTTTTTCATGTAATCTCCTTAATCACTGAGAGAATATATCTGTTAAATCTTACTGTCAAGCTTTAATTTAGTGCTTGAAAAAAACTTTTAAACAATATATAATAATGCCCAATTTTATAAAGAAATAAAAAGAGGCTTATTATGAAACCAAAAGAATTAAAAAATCGTTTTTTTTCAGCTGTTAATGATGGATATCCGTTAGCTGTTTCTTATTATTTAAGTAAAGGAGCAAAAATAAACGATTTAAATCATTCCGGTGAAACAGCTTTAATGTCGGCTGCTCGTGAAGGGTGGGGACATTATGATACATTTTGTCTTTTGTTAAAATCAGGTGCGGATGTATCCATCAAAAATCGTGATGATGAAACAGTTTTAGATATTTTAAATAATCGTCTTTTATCTGAGAAAAATACAGTTCAGCGGGCTTATATTTTAGCGATGATTCAGCATATTGAAGCAGGAGATTTAGCTCTATTGCCGGCTCCCAGATGGAATTACTCATCTCAATCAAAAAGAGACATGGATTTATTGTCTGCCGTGATAAACGGTGATTTAAAAAAAGTTATCAAAAAGGTAAAAAAAGGTGCTAATCTTTATTTTTTCAGAGAGGATTATTCTGAATATAGACAAATGACAGCTGTTGAAATTGCAGCCCAGCTAAAAAATCAAGAGATAGTCTCAGTTTTGTTAACACAACTTGCCCATAACGGATTGTTGTTTGATGCTATTGGTCAAAATGATGTTGCGGGCGTTCGCAACGCTTTGGAGCAGGGGGCTAATCCTTTTGCCTATGATAAATCTGGTATGCCGGTAGTCATATATGCCGTTCAAAAAGGGAATCTTGATATTTTAAAAGTATTAAGAGAGAACGGTGCTGATTTTAATCAATGGGGGTTAAATCAAACAACTCCCTTGTTAGAGGCCGCAAAAATAAAACGTTCTGATATGGTTGAATTTATGCTTCAAAACGGAGCTGATCAGCGGCATATGGACTTTCAAGGGAACACGGCTCTTATTTATGCGGTTGAAAAAGGGGATTTTCTGGCAACAAAACTTCTTTTAGAAGGAAAATATTTGGATAAGCGAGAGGAGGCATTTTTAATAGCCATTGATAAAGGGTATAATGATATTGTTACTTTGATGGTAAAAGACGGTATAGATTTAACCCGTTTGGATACTCCTGAAATGCCGCTTTTATTAAGAGCGGTTAGGAGCAGAAACACCAAGGTTTTTGAAACAATTTTAAAACAAATTCCCGATCAGGTTAATACACCAAGCTTAAATGATGAATATCCCGTTATAGAAGCTGCCAAATTAGGATGTGTTGAAATGTTGAGTATGATGCGTTCTTATGGGGCTGATTTACAGATTAAAAAGCAAAATGGCTGTACGGCTCTTCATGCAGCAATTTTAAAAAAACATGTGCTTACTGCCCAGTTTTTAATTCATAACGGATTAGATGTGAATGCAACGGCATTTTCTACAAATGAAACACCTTTAAGATTAGCGGCTCAAAATGGGTCAGAGGAGATTGTTGTAACGCTTTTAAATAATGGAGCAAAAGACATTTCAGAAGCCTTATCCCTCGCTGTTAAAATGCGTCAATATAAAATTGTTGATATATTAACGGAAGAAAATTTAAAAATAGAGGATTGTGTTTTAATTTATTCGGTATTAAATCGGGATATAAAAATGCTTAACCTACTTTTGGATAAAAATGCCAATATCAATATAGCGGATGAGGGGGGGAATACACCTTTATCAGTAGCTATTGTCAATAATGACCCGATAATGGTATATACTTTGTTAAAGGCAGGGGCCAATCCGTTGCAGCAAGTTCCTTCTAATTATTGGAGTGGGGAGACGGGTAATGCATTGGATTGTATTTATGACAATTTAAAAAATCAGAGGGTATATGATTTTGCAGACTATCAAAAGATGTGGCAGATTTTTGAGATGCTTCAAAAAAGTATAAAAGGTATTCCTTTGACAAATGAGGATAGGCCCATCTGTGCTGTTCGTAAAGTTACTACAAACAATGTTCTACCAGTAAATCAAAATGTCTTAACCCGTATGTAGGTATGAGTGCCTCTTTTGATATAAAAAATAGGGATACTTTTTAAGGCATCCCTGTTTTTTTGATAATTTAATAAGAATTTAGATAATCAGCTGCTCTATAGTAGTTCGGTAATGAAGAAATAATACTGTCATCTGCCAAAATAAGGGTATAAAATTTCTCATATCGTCTTAACTGACGCATATGGACATTAAACCGCATTTCACGGCGTAAGCGTGATTTTTTATTCTTTGCATAAATGAGTGAAAAATACGGATAGCCCTTTTCATCTGCAAAGTGAGCTATGTTTTTAATGCAATTTTCATAAACAGTTTTTTCTTTTTGGTAGGCATTACCGGAACAGGAAACTTGGTATACTCGCCCATTCAAATATTCATATCCCAATCCGAAAATTTCTCCCGGGTGTTTAGGTTCTGCCTCAAATCTGCCGGTCAAAGCACAACCTGTTAATAGGAACAATCCACAAACCACTGCTGCCAGTTTTTTCATAACAATCTCCCTTAAAAGTGATATACCATTTAAACTCTATCAACCTTTTAAGTCTCTGTCAATATAAAAATATATTCTAATCAATATGAGAAATAATGGTTAAAACAACGTTTTTATAATGATTTATGTTTTTTTCAGGTTCAGTCATGTAATTTTTAATGCACTTAAGATAGCTGTTATAAGTTTTATCTGGCATAGTAGATATATAGGTATAAAGCTCTTCATGATTTTTAAATTGATGAAAATCAATAAAGCATTCTTTCGGCACATAATCGGTAATATTTGAAGCACCTGAATAAATGGGAACGGAGCCGGCTGCCATAGCATCAAAAATCTTTTCAGAAACATAATCATCAAATCGCTCATTTTCATAAGCTAAAGTAAACTTTGCTTTTGAAAGGGCTAAAATTTTATCCGGTATATAACCGCCATATTTTTTGTCAAATAGATTCTTAGCTTCTTCAGATAAATCAGGCTTTATTTTATTCCAGTCATTTCCATAAAATAAAATATCATCAGGATGATTTTCTAAAAACCATTTAACGGAATTTGTTCGTTGTTTGTAATTGTGTCCCGTAGCATATCTACTGATATGCATCACAAGAATCTCTTTTTTTGAAATATCATATTCTCTAATAATTTTGTCATAATTATAGGGGATAGGTACATAAATAACTTTTTTACCATCGGTAGCCGGTTTATAATAAGTGAAAATTTTATTAAAATGATTTTTATAGTTTTCAGGTGGTGGTACGGTTATAGAAAAGGGCGTTTCCATTTGCCATAGATATGTTTTATCTTTAAATTTATCAGGAGGAAAAGAAAAGTATTTCCAAATAATGATATGTAAATCTTTATTATCAAAAGAGGTATAGTCTTTGTCAAGTAACGTATAGCGAGTTTTATACCATCCGTTTTTAAATTTTGCAAGTTCTGCAGAAAGTTGTTCAAACGTATTGTGTTTATAAAAAGAAGAATACTCTGGCAAGGTAAAATAAACCTCTTTAGATTCACGAAAGTCAGTGTAAATTTTTTTTATCCAGAATAATAAAAAATAGCCACTAAAAGCAGATAATAAAAAAACAACAAAAAAAATTTTGATATTAAATAAAATTCTACGCATTTTTTAAGTCTCCAAGAGTGTATTCTTATGCTTTTTGGAAAAAAATGCAATTAAATTTTATTTATTTTTTGGTTAAAAAGGCTAAAACCTCATCCACGTGTCCTTTAACGTTCACTTTTCGCCATTCTTTAATGACATCTAAATTTTCATCCAAAATAAAGGTGGAGCGTTCTATACCCATATATTTGCGTCCGTACATGGATTTTTGTACCCAAACATGAAACTGATTAGCCAGTTTATGTTCTGTATCAGAAAGAAGTATAAAATTAAGTCCTTGCGTCTCTTTAAATTTTACATGACTTTTAACAGTATCCGGACTAACGCCTATAACAGTGGCATAATTTGTTAATCTGTTCATATTATCGCGAAAAGAGCAGGCCTCAGCCGTACAGCCCGATGTATTATCTTTGGGATAAAAATACAAAACAATCTTTTTTCCTTTAAAATCAGAAAGATTAAATTCTTTTTCATTGCCATTTTCATCTATACCCATAAGTTTAATGTTTTGCATATCGGCTCCTTTTATTACAGTTTTTTATTTTATATAATATAAAAATGATGTAAAAACAAGAGCCGTTTTAATATACCCTATCTATTGGTTATTTTTTGTATTGTGTTTTTTGACAATTTAAAGTATGTTTTAAAAGTTGTTTTTTTAAAGGATTTTTTATGCGTAAAATTATTTTTTTTGCAATTATGGTGATATTTATTTTGTCTATAATTTGTATGCGGGGGGGGGTATTGCGAACAAAGCAAGTTGATATCTTTATGATATGTAATGAAAAATATGCTCCTTATACAGCTGCGGCTATACAGTCAATAGAAAAAAATAAATCTTTTTGGACTCAAAATAATTTTTATCTTGCCACTACGGATGATGTTGAAAAAGTAAAACTATATTTTAATGATAAATTAAAAAAGAAAATTACATTTATTTCTGTTTCTGACTTTTTTAAAGGTAAATATGGTGAAGAGTTGTTAAATGTTTACAATACCCGTTTTTTCGCATCAGAAATGTTCCCGAATTTAGACAAAATATTGTATTTAGATAGTGATATTTTTGTTTTTAAGGATTTATCGCTTTTGTATTCAGAAGATATACAAACTGTTTATGCCGGTGTTGTTTCAGATATACCGTCATCTATAAAACGCCGAAAAGATGTATTGGGAATAAAGACATATTTTAATGCTGGTGTTATGTTGTTAAATCTTAAAAAAATGAGAGATGACAACGTATTGGAACAGCTGATAAAAAATTATGATTTGCTAGATAAAGAGGGAAAACTTTTATGGGCAGATCAGGATGTTTTGAATTATACTTTTAAAGAAAATGTTCGGTTTTTACCTGAAAAATATAATCAACAAGGTCTAGCCCTGACAAAAGAAAAAGATGATGCAACTTATATTTTGCATTATACCTCATTTAAACCATGGAAAGATTATCCCGTTCCTTATTATTTTACGTGGTGGGAAAATTTTGAGAAAACCCATCTGGCACATTATGAAAAGCAACCGGATAAAAGTGTGTTTCTAGAAGATTATAAAAAAGTAAATGACCGCTTTATCAGAGTAAAAAACAAGGATTTTTTTAAATAACATAAAAAAATTAGTAAACAGCCCATAACCACAAAATGATTAGGGTATTTGCTTTACAATCTCATTTTTGTTTTTGATTAGATATTGATAGGAAGTATTCATAAATTCAATAATGTTTTGGGATTGTAGGAATAATTCTTGAAGCTTTTCCAAAAGAAAAACATTTTGAATTTTCATATTATAAAAATACGAATAAGCCGGCCGTTCATTTCCCAGTGTTTTATAAAAATATTTTAAATCAGAGTTGGTAATGAGGGTGTCTATGACCATTTCACTTAAAAGCCATTTAAGATGAGGTGTTTCATACTCTGTTTGATTGTCTTTAAAATGATTTTGCCATTTATAAAACCAAACAAAATGAATTAGTTCGTGAATACAAGTGTTTAAAAATTGCTCTGGACCATATTTATAAAAAACGGTGAATCTTTGTTCTTTTAAATATCTGGGGCAAATCGGGTTTAGAGAAATCTCAGTAATTACATTGTTGTAGATATTATGGCAATCTATATCAAATATATCTGAGAAAATAGAATTTATAGGCTCTTGATAAAGTTGCCACCGGGTTTTAAAGAGATCTTTTTTTTCAATGAGTGTTTTTTTGAGTGTATCATAAATTTTTGAAACGGATTTTGTTAAATAAGGTTGCTTAAGAGAAAAGGGAACTTGAAGCCATTTTTCTTTATCTAAAGTTGGATAAGCAGCAAAGAGTTGTTCTTTCCAAAACAAGGACATAGAATCTTGTTGGAAATCCAAAATACTTAAGAGTGTATCTCTTTTTTTCATTGTTTGAATGGTAATCTGCATTTTGCTCCCTTATATCAAATTTTTATTTTTAAAGGTAAAACGAAAAATTCGTGCTGTCAATGAATTATTTGTTTTCTATGTGCGAGAGGATAAGGGTAGTAACTTGTTTTGGATGGTTAAGATTTTTTTCAGGTTCAGCCATGTAATTTTTAATGCACTTAAGATAGCTGTTATAAGTTTTATCTGGCATAGTAGATATATAGGTATAAAGCTCTTCATGATTTTTAAATTGATGAAAATCAATAAAGCATTCTTTCGGCACATAATCGGTAATATTTGAAGCACCTGAATAAATGGGAACGGAGCCGGCTGCCATAGCATCAAAAATCTTTTCAGAAACATAATCATCAAATCGCTCATTTTCATAAGCTAAAGTAAACTTTGCTTTTGAAAGGGCTAAAATTTTATCCGGTATATAACCGCCATATTTTTTGTCAAATAGATTCTTAGCTTCTTCAGATAAATCAGGCTTTATTTTATTCCAGTCATTTCCATAAAATAAAATATCATCAGGATGATTTTCTAAAAACCATTTAACGGAATTTGTTCGTTGTTTGTAATTGTGTCCCGTAGCATATCTACTGATATGCATCACAAGAATCTCTTTTTTTGAAATATCATATTCTCTAATAATTTTGTCATAATTATAGGGGATAGGTACATAAATAACTTTTTTGCCATCGGTGGCCGGTTTATAATAGGTAAAAATTTTATTAAAATGCTTTTTATATTTTTCAGGCGGCGGTATGGTTATAGAAAAGGGTGTTTCCATTTGCCATAGATATGTGCGATCTGAAATCTTTTTTGGGGGAAATTTAAAATACTTCCAAGCTATGATGTATAAGTCATTTTTGTTATATAATCCAATGGGTTGTGGGGGAGGGATGGTGCTAATTGTATAACCGCCATTTTTCGGATCCACAAGGGCCTGTGTTAGACTTTTTATGGTTTTGTTTTTGATGAGTGCATCCGCTCTCCATACTCTAAAATAAGCTGTTTTAGGATAAGATTTTGTTTCTTTTTGAGAGAGGGTTGTTTCATATAAAAATGAACCCATGTATCCGACAAAAAAAGAAAAAACAAAAATCCCAAATAGAAATCTCTTTTTATTCATTTTATAAAAGATACCAAAGTTATTGATGGATATATTATCTGCTTTCTATAGATACACCCCTTTTAATTTAAACATTTTTAACTGATAACATAGCTAAATATTTTTTTCAATATAAATTTTTGTATGTTTTTTTATTCACTGATAAAAAAAGAGATGGGTACAACTATCGGCTCGGCCTCACGTTGCCCCCGTGAGTCCGCTTCCACTATCAATACGCATTAAAAAAAAGCCCCAAAAATAGGGACTTTTTTTAAT
>CALCTR010000016.1 GCA_937906925.1 uncultured Alphaproteobacteria bacterium | reverse complement strand
AGAGATTCTGCCAAAGCAATATTCTCTTTTGTGAAGAAAGTGTCGAAGGGCGGTTTAAGCGGTACAGATACCAATGCTTTCATATTCAATCCTCCGTACATTGTAATCTATTGTAATTATAATTGAATATTTGAAATTTTTTGTAACCAATCATTGAATCGATCAAACATTTCTTGTTGAAGAGTAGCAGGATTATAATATTTCTTAAGTTTTGTTTCACTAAAGTTGTTAATAAATAAAGCAGTTGTTAAAGATAGAATACTAAGAATTAAAATAGCTAATTTGAATAACTTATTTTGATTGATTGCATTTCTAAAATAATAACAGACATACAATAAAAACCAATAAGTAATCAATAACACCCAAGAAGTCCAATCAATTGGTATTTGAACCAATATGATTGGTAATGCAATAATTAGAGTAAATATAAATGTCTTTCCATATTTTTCTTTCATCATAAATTTCATAATAATGTTTGAAATCAAATATTGAATAAAAATCGTAAACATAAATACATGACTAAAGATTGTATCTTTATCAATATAAATATTTATTGTCGCAATATTAATTCCTACATTCTTATTATATGCTCTAACAATAGAATTAAATATTTGAATAAAAGCATAGATAGTTCCTTGATAATTAATGATTAAAAAGATCAATAAAATAAGCATTATTAAAATATTTACTTTTTTAAGTTTTTTATGGGTAACAAGCAAGCCTCTATCTGAGTCAACAAAACAAGTATCGTTGGCAATTAAGGTTAAATTATCAACATCACTTTCTAAAATAGCCTCAATCACTTTGGTAGGGGTACCACACTTTAAAAACCCGCCGACCATAACGGTATCGCCTTTTTGAATGAGTTTAACAGCCTCAGGAGCCGATATCAGTTTATTTTTCATTTTGCACCTATGAGTTAATGTAGACCTGTTGTTTAACAGGGAATATATAAAATGTCAAGCAAGGGCCGTCATTTTCATTTTTTTGTCATAAAGGCTAGAAGTAGTGTCTTAAATATCCCACCCAAAAAACAAAACAGCAAAACAACAACAATAAACCAAAGATTTTATACTGTAAATCGTCTATATCTGCCATTTTTTGGGCCAGAAATTTAATCCCCTGCGGAAAGAACAGATAGGTTAGTCCCTTAAAAACTGCCAAAATCAAAATAGCTAATAAAATGTGTTTCATTTTTTCTCCTATACGGCAACAACACCCTTAAGTGTGGGGTGAGATGTGTAATCTAGCAGTTCAAAATCTTCATATTTAAAATCATCAATATTTGTAACGTTTGGATTGATTTTCATTTTTGGAAGAGGATAGGGTTCTCTTAAGAGCTGTTCTTGTACCTGATCAAAATGATTGTGATAAATGTGAGCATCACCGAGTGTATGGACAAATTCCCCCGGTTCAAAACCTGTTACCTGTGCCATCATCATGGTGAGCAACGAATAAGAGGCAATATTAAACGGTACACCTAAAAACATATCGCAACTGCGTTGATAAAGCTGACAGGAGAGTTTGCCGTTTGCCGTATAGAATTGAAAAAACGCATGGCAAGGAGGCAGAGCCATCTTGTCAATTTGAGCCGGATTCCAAGCAGAAACAATCATCCGTCTGTCATTCGGATTGGTTTTTAAACGGTGAATAACATCTTTAATCTGATCAATCCCTTCGCCGTTAAAATTACGCCATTGAGCCCCATAAACAGGGCCGAGATTGCCGTTTTCATCAGCCCATTCATTCCAAATGCGGACATTGTTATCCTGCAGGTACTTGATATTTGTATTACCGCTTAAGAGCCAAATCAGCTCGTGAATAATGGATTTAAGATGGACTTTTTTGGTTGTAACGAGTGGAAATCCCTTTGAAAGGTCAAAACGCATTTGGGCCCCGAAAACAGAGCGTGTATCAATGCCGGTTCTGTTTGGTTTATCTGTGCCTGTTTCCATAATGTGTTTTAATAAGTCAAGATATTGTTTCATTTTTGTATCCTTTATTCAGCGTTAAAAATAGCATTTGTTAAGTGGTTTAACGTTTGTTGGTCAATAAGAGCTCCTTTTTTGGCCCAAACAGCGGTTGCAACCTCATCCAAAATAAAATCGTCGGTAATCTTTTCATAGTGTTGATGCATGATTTCAATGCTTTTTGTAATGGTAACGGGTTGACCTGTTAAGGTTGTATCTATTTGCCCCATATAAACACAGTCAACAACAAAATCAGGTTCCAATCGTTCCATCATCAATTGATAAACAGAGGCGCCGCCGGAGATGTACAGCTCCTCTTGAATGGCACTTACATTTTCTAAAGGGATAAGCTGATGATTTTCTTTATCGGAAACTTCGTAGTTTTTATCAAAAGAAAGAATATATATTTTACGGTTGGGTAACGTGCGGTTGGGAAAACTCTCATACGTTGTCTGCCCGACAAGCAATGCTTTATTTTTTGTCAGACGTTTAAATCTTTTAAAATCACTGGAAATATGCCACGGTATATTGGGACCGATACCGATGATATTGTCAGATTGGTGGCGACACCACAGAGCAATTTTAACCATTTGTTAACTCCTTTTTTTGTTTTTCATACTTTAGCCGTTTTATTTTTTGATGTAAAGCATTTTTTATTATTTTTAAATACGATAATATTATGAGTATGTTATAATAAGGTATATTAAAGAAGAGGTCTTTTTTTTAAAATAAAATAGAAAAAATTTAAAAAACCGCTTGCAATTTTATATCTCTTTGTTTTAATACTTAAGATATAAAAGTATACTTTTTAATAAATACGCGAGTAGGAGGCTGTTTATGGGGGACAATCGTTATTCTAAATACTATTTAGGATTAAAGATTAGCGGTATAAAAGTTGCATTTGCCACAATGCTTTTGTCATCTGTTTGTTTTTCAAATATTGCTTTTGGTGCTTTAAGCATATCGGGAGATGATATTTTGGCATCTTTGAAATCTGGTAGTACTCATTTGACCTATGAGGGTACTTATGATGTGGGTATCCCTGTCCCTGGTGAGGCTTTTGATCAATCCATCACGTATTTTGATGAGACCTGGCTTAAAAGTTCGCTTGATATGACGTTTCAAGGGGATGTTGCTTTTTATGATGCTATCTATTCGCAATATGAAGATCATGATAAAGATGGGTGGAAACAGCAATTTGATGGTGGTGTTATCAATAATTCGGGAACGGTAAATTTTGTTGGTTCAAGTATCACATTTGGACCTGTTGGAGAAGATGAAAATAAAGATGGATCTACTGACCTTGGAAATGTTATTTACGCTATTGCTGACAGACGAGAGAAAAAAGAAGAGCCATTAGCAATAGATGCTAGGGGTGGTGCTGTTTATAATACGGGAGTCTTTGAAACTTCACAAATTACAAAAGCTGTTTTTAAAGGGAATGCTGTTTACGCCGGTTCTCTAGGATATAAAAATGATAAAGAATATTATCATAACCATACCCATTCACACGGTGGAGGTATGTACAATGCCAAAACAGCTGTTTTTGGTTCTGATGCAGTTTTTGAGGGTAATCTTGTGACTCAGTTGTTTCCTTATGCTTTTGGTTTGGAACTTGAGAATATAAATGATAGTTTGGAAAGTTGGGGAGGGGGTTATTTTAATGCTGATAGGGCGACAACGCAATTTTTAGGCAAAACGGTTTTTAAAGATAATATGGCACAAATGGCGACAAATACGTTGGGTGGTGCTATTTTTAACGGTTTGGGTTCTCAGTTGATATTTAAAGGTACTGTGGAGTTTGATTCCAACAGTGTTTTGACAGATTCCGTCAGAGCAAAAGGTGGTGCTGTTTATAATGAGGGTGGAACGGTTGTTTTTGATGGAAATGCTGTTTTTAAAAATAATATGGCAAACTTGCAAGCCGCTTTTTCTAATGAAGATTGGCATGTTGGACAAATTCTGGCGGGTGCTGGTCTTTATACTGCTTCCGGCAACGGGGAAAGAGGGGCTGTTCTGTTTAATGAAAGAGCTGATTTTAAAGAAAACAAGTTAATAAATGATAATAAAGATGCAGTTGCTTTTGGTGGTGGTGCATATGTTTCAAATACGGATTTAACATTTAACAAACATGCCACTTTTTCAAATAATACGATTACCTCTACAGGTAGAGATGCTTATGGTTCTGGTGCCGGTTTATATACAGCAGTTAAGGGGTTAACAACTTTTAATAACACAGTAACTTTTGAAAATAATAAAATTGATGCTCCTGCTTTTGCAGCGGGTGCCGGTATTAGTAACTATGGCAATGTTGTTTTTAATGCTGCTTCAGGCGAAGGTGTAACAAATATATTGTTTATCGGCAATACGGCACACAATACGCAATCAGATACGGACTCGAATATTCCGCTTGAAAAGGTAGAATATATCCAAGCCCGTGGTGGTGCTATTTATAACGGACAGGGGAGTGTCATCTTTGGTAAAGGAACCGCTGTTCGCTTTGAGCAAAATAAAGTTACCACTCAAAATGCCAAAGCTTATGGTGGTGCTGTTTATAATGATGTTTATGATGCCAATGTTGCTGAACAAGGGCGAATGGAATTTTCAGGTGATGTTGATTTCTTTAGCAACAAAGCAGATACAGGTGGTGGTGCTATCTTTAACAAAGGGCAAATGGTTTTAAACGGTAACCTCTTGTTTAAAGGTAATGAAGCAGACAAAGGTGGTGCCATTTATAACGATACAGGTGCCTTACTCACTGTTAGCGGAGATAAAGTTGAATTTAAAAACAACATAGCTAAAATCGGTAGTAATATCTATAACCTTGGAACGCTTAACATCCAAGCGGTTAAAGATACGATGGAAATTGACTATACCAAAGATACATATCCCACAGATGCTCATACCCTTTTTGATCAAACAGGGGATGTCTATAATGCCGGCACCATCAATATTATTGACAGTGCTTTACAATTACATACCGGATTAAATACCAAAAATCAAAATAAAACAGGTGATATCAATGTAATTAACTCTGATGTTGATTTAGGCAAGAGCACCCTTTATACCGGTAACTTTACGGTTAATAATGGGAGTAAGATTGTAACACATATTGATGATAATGCCTATGGTAAAGTTGTTGCCGGTCAAAAAATTAATATAAACCCGTCTAACACAAAGTTGCAGGTCATTGTCGGACTGGATGAGATTGCAAAAGGGGAAACAAAAGAATATCAATTCTTTAAAGTTGAACCGGATGCTTCAACGGCTACAACCTTGGCTGAAAATGAAACTGGGGTTGAAGGGGCTTTTACCTCTATTGTAGATAACCAACTCTATACCATTACGGAAAAAGAGGGAGAAAAGGGAGTTTATGAAGTCAGGCGTAAAACCGCTGAAGATATGGCTATAACACCGGTAGCTCCTGTTAATCCGAATTGTACAAACGGCACGTGTTCAAATTACAATCAGGAGGCCTCAGATGCTTGGCTTGAATCTAAGATTGAAGATAATGAAAGTGCCGCAGAGATTCAGGGATTGCTTAATGAAATAGCACAAGAAAAAGGTTTGCATTCTGATGCATACGAAGAATTGATGCAGGCTATTACACCCGATTCTTCAACTTTAATTACGGCACATGCCAATGAATTAACCCGTCAGGTTTCCAATGTATTGGATAAACGGTTCTATTCTTCTATGGAAAGAACACACTTCACCTATAACGGTAAAATTCATTATAAGGCCCCGCGTAATCAGCCTAATATTTGGGCAGAAGCGATTTATGCTCAGTCAGAATATGATGGCAAACAAAAATGGGATTTAGATACGACCGGTGTCGCTTTGGGTGCTGAAATGCCTGTTTTAAAAGACTTAAAGGTCGGTGCAATGTATGCCTATTCAACAGGCGACGGCAGTGTTGGCATTCGTGATACGGAAGTAGAATCCCATATGGGTGCCGTTTATGCCGAATATACCCCCAGTCGTTTTTATGTCAACGGTTTTGCCTTATACGGCCGATCAACGGTTGAGGAAAACCGCAAAGTGGCTTCTACCCCTGTTGCATCAGAATTTGATGTGGATGTGATTGCCGCTCAAGCCGTTGCCGGTTACAAATTAGGGCCGGTTGTCGTTGGTAACTGGGTATCCGGTGTCTTGCAACCGGAAGCCGGATTAAGATATGTTTATGCCCGTCAAAACGAATATGAAGATTCTTTGGGACAAATAATTGAAGAGGCTGATTCTCATACGTTAACGGGTATTTTAGGTGCCAGATACACCATCGGTTATCAACTCTCACCCAGTATGTGGTTGTATCCGGAACTCAGAGCTGCTTTAACATATGACTTTATCTCTCCAAGTATGGATGGTTCTGTTGTCTTATCCAATGGGGCAAGTTACACCTATGAAACAGAAGAAATGGATAAGTTTGGTATTGAAATCGGCATTAAAATGGGTCTTGAAGTGGATAAAAGAACGGAAATCGGTCTTGAATACGAGGGTCTGTTAAAAGGCGATTATACCAATCATACAGGTATTGCCAATGTAAAATACCACTTTTAAAAAAAATCTCTCTTTTTTACTCCTTCAAAGTTTTTTTGGAGGAGTTTTTTTATTTTTATAAAAAAGGCATATTTTTTTTGAAAAAAAGATTGTCTTTTTTTTTGATTTCGTGTATGAATTAAAAAAAGTTGTAAATTTATAAGAAAGGCTCATATATGTTTAAGTTGGAACGGATAAAAAATATTATCAAACATTTTTCATGTGATATGGCGATTGACTTGGGTACGGCAAATACCTTAGTTTATGTCCATGGTAAAGGGCTTGTGTTAAATGAGCCGTCTGTTGTTGCCATTGCGGAACACAGAGGTAAAAAACAAGTTATTGCCGTTGGAAATGAAGCTAAACAAATGTTAGGTAGAACGCCGGGACAAATTCAGGCTATCAGACCGCTCAGAGATGGGGTTATTGCCGATTTTGATGTTGCTGATGAGATGATTAAACGTTTTATCCAAAAAGCTTTGGGGCATAAATCGTTAGCTCGTCCGATGATTGTGATTTGTGTTCCCTCCGGTTCCACTGCTGTAGAACGCAGAGCTATTCAGGATGCAGCTGATAATTCAAGAGCCAGAAAAGTCTTTTTAATTGAAGAACCGATGGCAGCTGCTATCGGTGCCGGTTTACCGGTTAATGAACCGTTTGGCTCCATGGTGGTGGATATTGGTGGCGGTACAACAGAAGTTGCTGTTATCTCTTTAGGTGGGATCGTTTATGCCCGTTCCATTCGGGTCGGTGGCGACAAGATGGATGAGTCCATTATCTCTTATATCAGACGAAACCACAGTTTATTGATTGGCGAGGCATCTGCCGAACGGATTAAAAAAGCCATTGCCGCAGCCTCTATCCCGTCAGACGGGGAGGGGATGACAATCCCTGTTAAAGGTCGGGATTTAAGAAACGGCGTTCCAAAAGAAATTGTGGTTACAGAGCGTCAAATTGCCGAAGCTTTGGCAGAACCTGTTGCTCAGATTGTTGAAGCTGTTAAAGTTGCATTAGAACATATTGATCCTGAATTGGCAGCCGATATTGTTGACAGGGGTATCATGTTGACAGGGGGCGGTGCCTTACTCAGACGCTTGGATTCTGTTTTACGTTCGGCAACAGGCTTGCCTGTTTGTGTGGCTGAAAATGCTTTACAGTGTGTGGCATTGGGTTCTGGTATCGCGGTTGAAAAAATCGGCAAGTTTGAAAATATTTTAACCAGTATGTACTAATTTAAGAGGTCAAAGATGGATAACAAATCTTTTCGTCTGCAACGCATTAAACAGCAGTTGAAGAGATTTGTTGCCCTTGGCGTTGCTTTGCTCTCGCTTTGTTTTTTTGTTTATTTAAATCATTCTAATGCATTGATTGTTAAAGAGTTTAAAAAATCAACCGTTGATTTTTTCGTGCAGGCAAAATCTTTTGTATCAGCACCGTTTGGCTTGATGGTGCAAAAGATAGGTTTTTTGCGTCATTATTTTGACATTTTTGATGAAAATGCAAGATTGCGTGCTGAAAATGAGATTTTAAAAGGGTGGAAAGAAACAGCCCTTAATCTTGCTTTAGAACAAAAAGAACTTACAGCTTTATTAAATTATACACCTGTTCCCGCAGTAGAATCACAGGTTGTTCGCGTTATGGGAGAGTATAATTCGCCTTTTTCGGATGCTGTTATTTTGGGAGCCGGTCGGGTGGAAGGTATCCATAAAGGTGATGTTTTAATTTTAAACAATGCCTTATTCGGTCATGTCATTGAGGTGGATGATCATACGGCACGTGCCTTAAAATTAACGGATTATTTTTCCAGATTGCCTGTTTTTATCGGGGAAGAAAAGATTTTGGCCATTATGGTAGGTGATCAAGAAAAAATGCCTCTCTTAACTGCCTTACCGGAAGAGGCCGTCTTAAAAGAGGGTGATTTTGTACGAACCGCCGGTTTTGCAGGTGTTTATCCTGAGGGGATTGCCGTTGGATATCTTAAGAAAGAAGATGATGTTTTTAAAGTCAACTTAATTGAACGCAAAAATAATGTGGGTTTTGTGCGGGTTATGCACTATCATTTAGGCGGGTTAATTGAAACAACGGATACTGAGGCGGAGAAAAAGTAAATGCCTTTTGAAAAGAAAAAATGTCTTTTTCTGTTGATGCCGTTTTTATCGGCTTTTTTGTTTTTGTTTGCTGAATCGTCTTTTTTTCAAGGATATGGGTTTAAAATGCCGTTTGTTTCTTTGATAATTGGTTTTGTTTTTTATTTTTCTGTTTTTAATCCGAAAGATTTAAATATCTTTTTAGTTTTTATCTTGGGCTTTTTTGCTGATTTTTTGATGATTTATCCGTTGGGCTTTCATGCGGTTTGTTTAACGCTGACAGCGTTTTTAGGCGGGTTTTACCGCCGGTTTATTTCACATTTGTCTTTTAAAGGGCAGTGGGGTATTTTTACTCTTGTTTTTACGGGGGTTTTATTGGTGATGGCTATGCTGATTTCACTTGTTTTAAATAGAAGTATTTCTTTTGATGATTTTGTGTATAATTTGATGCTTGTGCTTTTGAGTTATCCGTTTATGGCAAAATTGTCTGCTTTTGTTAATTTAAGGATTAAAGAGGGGAAATGAGCGCACCGTGGACGTATGAAAAAGAACGGGTTTTTTCAAAACGAATAGTGATATTATTGGCTGTTTTTGTGCTTATCACAAGCGTTTTAATCGGGCGGGTATTTTATCTGCAGATTTTGCAAGGCGATAGGTATAAGTTTTTGGCGGATAAAAACAGAACTTCTGTTCGCTTAACCTTACCAAGCAGAGGAAATATTTTTGACAGAAATGGCGTTCGCATGGCTGAAAATAAAAAGACTTTTCAAGCTATCTTAATTAAAGATGAAGCTAAGGATGTTCAAAAAGCTTTGCAAAATTTTGAAAAGATTATTCCTCTGGATGAGGATGAAAAACAGCGGATTTTAAAAGATGTTAAACGAAAACGGGCTTTTATGCCTATTCGGTTAAAAGACGGTTTAACCTTTGAAGAGGCAGCCAAACTTCACTTAAATGCTCCGGATATTATCGGTGTGCAGATTGAAGAAGAGTTAACTCGCTATTATCCGTTTAAAGAAACAAACGCCCATTTAATCGGATATGTTTCTTTGCTTAATGATAAAGATTTAGAGAATAATCCCGATAGTCCGTTAGCTGATTTACCGGGGTATCGTATCGGTAGGACGGGTATTGAAAATTCTTTTGAAGAAAGCCTGCAAGGAACACCGGGGTTGCGTAAAAAAGAGATTAACGCTTTTGGGCATTCCGTTCGGATTTTGGAAGAAAAAGACGCCGTAAAAGGTGAAAATCTCACTTTGACCGTTGATCAACGCTTGCAAGAATTTGCTTTAAAAGCCTTGAATAATGAGGCGGGCAGTGCTATTGTTTTGGATATAAAAACAGGTGATATTTTGGCTCTTGTTTCTTCCCCTGCATTTGATAATAACTTGTTTACCATGCCGGTTAGTACCAAAAATTGGAACAAGCTGATTAGCAATGAGCGTCGGCCGTTGCAAAATAAAGCATTAACAGGGACTTATTCGCCAGGGTCAATTTTTAAACTTGTAGTTGCTTTGGCGGCACTGGAGAATGGTATTATCAACCAAAATAAAAAGATATTCTGCAACGGTAAATTTACACTGGGAAATCATGATTTTCACTGTTGGAAACGAGGTGGACATGGTCATGTTAATTTAGAAGAAGCTTTGATGCACTCTTGTGATGTTTATTTCTATGAAGTGGCAAAAGAATTGGGGGCTGAAAAGATTTTGCAAATGGCACGCCGATTTGGATTTGCTTCACCCGTGCAGATTGGTATCAAAGGTGAAAAAGAGGGTCTGGTTCCTTCTGATGCATGGAAACGCAAGCGTTTTAATGATTCTTGGCGGATGGGGGATACAATTAACTTGAGTATCGGACAAGGCTTTTTAACGGCAACGCCCATGCAAATTGTGCATATGGTTTCGGCTATAGCTAATGACGGTTTGCAAGTACAGCCACATCTAATTAAAGATGATAAAGCACCTATTTATCGCTCTTTAAATTTAAAAAAAGAGCATTTGAGATTGGTTAAAAGCGGTATGAATATGGTTGTTAATCACGAAAAAGGAACGGCTTATCGTTCCCGCTTCAACGTCAATGGTGCAAAGATGGCCGGTAAAACAGCTTCTACTCAGGTCCGTCGCATCAGTAAAAAAGAACGAGAAAAAGGTATTATTTCACAAGATAAATTGCCATGGAAATATAGAGATCACGCCATCTTTTCGGCATTTGCTCCTGTTCAAAATCCGCGTTTTGCCATTGTGGTGATGATTGAGCATGGTGGTGGTGGTGCCTCATCAGCGGCACCGATTGCGTCAGAGATTTTGGCAGAAACACTGCGTCTTTATCCGATAGAAACAAAAAGAAAGGACCTATAAATGCCGTTTTTTAAAGACAGAAACTGCTATTTAAAAAATTATAATCTCTCTTTGACTGATAAAATTAAGGGATTTAATTACAAATTGTTGGGATTGGTTTGTCTGGCTGTTTTTACGGGGATTGGTATTTTATATTCAGCGGCAAACGGTCATTGGCATCCGTGGGCGGACAGACAGTTTATGCGTTTTTTGCTGAGTTTGGGTGTTTTATTATGTGTTTCTATGATAAATATCCGTCTTTGGATGAAATATGCGTATTTGATATATGGAATCAGCTTTTTGCTTTTAATCGGGGTTACGCTTTTTGGCCATGTTGGAATGGGAGCTCAACGTTGGCTTAATTTAGGTTTTATGCGTCTGCAACCGTCTGAGTTGATGAAAATTGCCCTTGTCCTTGCTTTGGCCCGTTATTTTCATAGTGCAACTTTAACGGATATCAGATCTATAAGAGGAATTGTAAAACCCTTGTTGATGATGTTGTTGCCGGTGGCTTTAATTTTGGAACAGCCGGATTTAGGAACGGGTTTAATGCTTGTTTTTGCAACGGCTGCCATCTTCTTTTTGGTTGGAGTAGAGTGGTGGAAATTTATGATTGTGGGGATTTCCGGGCTTGTTTCCATACCGATATTGTACTCCTTTTTACACGATTATCAAAAAAAACGTGTCTTAACGTTTTTAAATCCGGAAAATGATCCTTTGGGAAGCGGATATCACATTTTGCAGTCAAAAATTACATTAGGCTCGGGAGGGCTTTTTGGTAAAGGGTTTATGGAAAGTACGCAAAGTAGATTGAGCTTTTTACCAGAAAAGCAAACAGATTTTATTTTCACCTTGTTAGCAGAAGAATTTGGCTTTTTAGGGGCAACGGCATTGATTTTACTTTTTTTATTTATAATTATTTATTGTTTTTATATCGGGATGATTTCCAACAATTATTTCGGCAAAATTTTGGCAACGGGATTAGGCGTTAATTTTGCTCTTTATGTCTTTATCAATATCGGTATGGTAACAGGGCTGTTGCCGGTTGTCGGTGTTCCTTTACCATTAATATCTTATGGCGGAACGGCTATGATGACGTTATTTTTCGGGTTTGGATTGGTTCAGTCGGTGTACATTAACAGAGAGATGGTTATCGGTCGCAACGGATCTATTGATGATGAATAGGACAAGATAATGGCAGAAATTGATAATTTATTGGATACGGCTTTTACGGCTTATAATCAAAAAAATTTTGACTATGCCGAAGAATTGGCCCGAAACGTTTTAACTTTGGCTCCAAATAATGCTGATGGTCTTTATTTGTTAGGGTTAATAGCCTTACGTGCCAATGCATTGGAGCCGGCTGAAAAACTGCTGTATCAAGCTGTGCAAATTTCACCTGAGAATAAAAATTATAAAACGAGTTTGGGTTTTGTACTTGAAAAGTTAGGTCGCTTGGATGAAGCCCTCTCTTTTTACGAGCCGTTTAAAGAAGATGCATTTGTTTTATCTGAAATCGGTTTTATTTATTTGCAAAAAGGGTTAGATGATTTTGCCAAGAGTGCTTTTGATAAGGCGTTAAGTTTAAATAAAAACGTGTTAAATGCTTATATCGGTAATGCATTGATACTGCGTAAAAATCAAGATGAAGAAGCTTCTTATACAATTTTGCAATCTGCCTTAAGTTATGGTGAAAATGCAGAACTTTTATATCAATTAGCACAATCAGCCCGCAAACTTCAAAAATACAAAAAAGCCTTGGAGTATATCAATAAAGCCATATCGTTAGATGAATTAGCTGCTTTTTTTAATGAAAAAGGACTGATAGAAGAGGGGCTTTTACTTTTTCAGTCAGCAGAAATTTCTTATGAAACGGCGGTTGAAAAAAATCCATATTTGGCGGATGCTTATTTTAATCTCGGCAATCTTTTTCTTAAAAAAGAGTCTTTGCGTCAAGCAGAAGATGCTTACAAACGGGCATTGGGTATTGATAACAATTTTTTAGATGCACATCATAATTTGGCTGTCTGTCTTTATAAACAAAACAGAACGACAGAAGCGTTGGAGCATTTTAGAAGTGCCGTTATTATCAATCCCAACCATATATCGGCACTTTATAATTTAGCCGTTATTTTAGAAGAAACGGATGATTTAACGGAATCTGCCGGTCTTTATTTTAACTTGTTGGTAAAAAAGGCCGATATTAAAGATATTCGTTTTCGTATTTCAAACGTATTGACACTGCTTTGTCAAAAGGATAAGAAGAGCAAAAAGACCGCTCTTGATTTTGCTAAAGGATGGATTAAAAATTATCCGGATGATGTTGTTGCTTGTTATACTTATGCCGCTTTAACCGGCGATAAAGTTGATAAAAAATTGCTGACAAGTTATAGTGAAACCCTCTATGATGCTTTTGCCGAAACATATGATGAAAAATTAAAACTTTTAGATACAAAAACATTAACAGAGATAGAAAAAATATTACCGAAAAAGGCTAAAAATATTTTAGATTTGGGTTGCGGTACGGGTTCTTTGGCTTTAAAATTAACGAATTATCAGACGTTGACAGGCGTTGATTTGTCTAAAGAAATGCTTTTAAAGGCACAAGAAAAAAATCTTTATACCCGTTTGGTTCATCAAGAAGGGATAGATTTTTTAAAAGCGGATAATTCTTTTTATGATTTGATTGTCAGTGCGGACGTAACGGGATATCTTTTTGATATTAAAGAGTTTATTTTATCAGTATATAACTGCTTGGAAAAAGAGGGTTCTTTTATTTTTACAATTGAAATAGGCGAAAAAGAAGAAAGCTATCTCTCCTCTTTAGGCAGGTACCTGCATAATCCTAAAACGGTAGAGCTGATTTTAAAACAAATGGGATTTACTGTTGTTGAAAATAAAGAAATTGCCCTTAGAAAAGAGGGAGATTCCTTTGCCAAGGGCGTTTTATTTTTAGCAAAAAAAGATTAAATCTGAGTTAGCCAGTTATCAAACGCTTTTTTAGCTCTTGTTGTATAAAAAAGTTTTCTGTCTTGGCCTTTTAGTTTCTTTTTTCCGTCTTGTAACGGTACTTCAGGAAACAGACCGAAATTGATATTCATGGGTTGAAAAGTTTCTGCTTCCGCTTCAACGGTAATGTGTCTGAGCATAGCTCCCAAAGCCGTTTCTTTAGGGGGTAAAGGTATTTGTTCATTTGCGGTAAATAATCCGGCTAACAAACCCATAGCGGCACTTTCAATATATCCCTCACAACCGGTTAATTGACCGGCAAGACGGATATTTTCTCTGCCTTTCAACGCTAGTCGTTCGGTTAAAACTTTGGGACCTGAAACAAAAGTATTTCTGTGAATAGCACCTAATCTTGCAAAAACGGCATTTTTTAGGGCAGGGATAAGTGTGAATACCTCTTTTTGTGCTTTATAGGTAAGTTTTGTTTGAAAACCGACCATATTCATAAGCGTGCCTTGTTTATTTTCTTTTCTCAGTTGCAAAACGGCAAAGGGTCTGCGGTCCATCTCATGCGGGTTTGTCAGACCGACCGGTTTCATCGGTCCGAACAAAAGAGTTTGTCGTCCGCGTTCAGCCATTACCTCCACCGGTAGGCATCCCTCAAAATAAGGTGTATCTTTTTCAAAATCTTTAAAGGCTACTGTTTCGCCTTGAAGCAAAGCATCAAGAAATGTGTTGTACTCTTCTTTGGATAAGGCACAATTTAGATAATCCGTTTTATCGCCTTTATCATAACGTGACTGATACCACGCTTTGCTCATATCAACCGAATCTGTGTAAACAATAGGAGCTATGGCATCAAAAAAGTGTAAAGAATCCGTTTGGGTATAAGCTTGCAAGTCATCTGCCATTTTAGAACTGGTTAAAGGTCCCGTCGCGATAATAAAATCCCCTTCTTCATTCGGTAGCCCCATTTCTTTTTCTTCAAAAGTAAAATTGGGGTGATTTTTTAAGGTATCTGTTATAAACGAGGCAAATTCATGGCGATTGACGGCCAAAGCAGCACCGGCTGGAACTTTTGTTTTATCAGCAGCTGTCATAATCAATGAATCAAGTTTACGCATTTCGTCATGCATCAACCCGACCGCATTAATCTCATGGTCATCACTTCTTAATGAATTGGAACAAACCAGTTCGCCAAAAAGGTCGGTTTTATGTGCCGGTGTTGATTGAAGTGGACGCATTTCAATCATGTGGACTTGAAACCCTCTTTTTAATAATTGCCATGCAGCCTCACTACCGGCCAAACCGGCCCCGATGATTGTAACTTTTTTCATTCTTTTTAGTTTCCTTTTTTTTTTAATCGTGCTATAATTCATCAACTTTAACGATATGAGGTATCAATACCATAAAAATGATGAAAAAGAAACAGTTTTATTTAGTCGGGTTTTATTTTTTTGTATTTCTTTTTACCGCTTTTGGTTTAAAAGCCGAGGACCGCGTACTTAAAATTTCAGCTGATGAAATACAAAAAATCAGAGAATATAACAAAAAACAGTTGGAAAATAGACAGTTTATTCTTGATTATCAAAAAAAGAATCCCATTCCTCAAGAAGCTAAAGATGATGCCTATTGGGATTTGGCATTTCACGCAAGATTAGCCGATTACGGTGATAAAGACAGTCAGTATATTATTGCCAAAGCCTATGAAACAGGGGAGTATACGGCCGTTAATTTAAAAAAATCCCTGCATTTTTATAAAAAAGCAGCCGAACAAGGGCATATAGAAGCATCTATGCGATTGGGCCGGATATATACGGAGAATAAGTGGGTGCAAAAAGATAGTGAAAAGGCACTGTATTATTATATGAAAGCGGCTCAAAAAGATTATGCACCGGCTCAGATGAAAGTTGCTTTAATTTATGAAGAAAAGCAAGATTATCAAAAGGCTTATGATTGGTTTTTAAAGGCGATGGTACAGATTTTTCCCTATGATAAAGATTTGCAGAATCGGTCTAAGGATTTAAAAAGATTGGCAGATAAAGTTAAAAATGAAACCAAAACGAATGAGGGATAGATGTTGCTCTTAAGTGCACCGATGGCCGGTATTACGGATAAACCGTTTCGTCTGATACTCAGAAAATTTACTTCATTGGATTTATATACGGAGATGCTTGGTATTTCAACACTGTATCATAATCATCCTCAAACGCTTAAAATGCTTAAAATATCAGATGAAAAAGATATTATCGTTCAGTTGGTGGGTATTGAAGAAAAATACATGATTCATGCAGCTAAAATGGCTTGTTTTTATGGGGCAAAAGCCATTGATATCAATATGGGTTGTCCGGTTAAAAAACTTATCACAAACGGTAGTGGTGCAGCCTTGTTAAAAACGCCGGATACGGCAGCTCGTTTGGTAGAGGCAGTTAAAAACGCGGTGGATGTTCCCGTTTTTGTTAAGACAAGGATTGGGTGGGATTTAAATAATATCACTGTTGCCTCATTTGCTAAGCGGATGCAAGAGGCGGGTGCTGACAGAATAACTGTTCATGGACGGACAAAAGAAGCCGGCTATGCAGGTCCTGTGCATCAAGATGTTATTGCCTTGGTGAAAAAAAGAGTTTCAATTCCCGTTATTGCTAATGGAGATGTTACCTCTTATCAAACGGCACAGTCAATGATAAAAAATACACAGGCTGATGGGGTTATGGTTGCACGTGGTCTGTTGGGGCGTCCTTGGCTGTTAAATGAGATACAACAAAAACAAATACCTGATTTTAAATTGGCTGATATTATATTAGAGCATCTGGATTTGATGTTGGCATATTACCAAAAAGCAGGTTTACCGGCGATGCGTAAGCATTTGGCATGGTATGCAACGGGTTTGGAAGGAAAAGCCTCGTTTTGCAATCAGGTTTTTGCCGAAAAAGAGGTTGACAAAGTTAAAAAAATTATTAAAGATTTCTTTAAGGATATAAAAATTAAGGAGACAAAATGAGAATTATTATTGCAGGTGCCGGACAGGTGGGTATTGGTCTTGCCAAATACCTAAGGGCAGAAGGACATGATATTGTTTTAATAGATAATAAGCTTGATAAATTGGGCTCGTTAAGCGAACAGTTGGATATTCAAACTATTGAAGGGTCTTCTTCTCATCCGTCAGTTTTAGACAGAGCCGGTGCTGCACAGGCAGATGTTTTATTGGCTGTTACGGGTGATGATGAAACAAATATCGTTGCTTGTGGTATTGCAGATAGTATTTTTCATATTCCAAGGCGGATTGTCCGTATTTCAGCACATGAATTTCTCTCTAATAAATATAAAGAGTATTTAAAAACGCAGAATTTGGATGTTGTGTTATCGCCGGAAGTTGAAACGGCTCGGCATATTTTAGATAATTTAACGGTTTCATCAGCTGTGGATTTATTTAAATTGGCTGACGGACAGGTACGGGTAATCGGTTTAAGAGTTAAAAAAACATCGCCCATGTTTTCAAAAACGGTAGAGGAGGTAAGTACTCTTATAAAGGATATTCGGGCAAAGGTTATTGCCGTTAAGAGAAAAAACAGATTAGTAGATTTAAAAAAGGCTCTTATCAGACAATCGGATGATGTCTATTTTGCTGTGGCAAAAGATGATTTTCAACAGTTGTTGGATATTTTGGCTTGCCAAAAAATTGTGCCGGATTGTGTGCTTATCTTTGGGGGGGGTAAAGTCGGGTATCAACTGGCGAAGCAGATGGAAACATTGGCATTTTCAAAAAATATAACACTGGTTGAAAAAGAAGAGACCCGCGCCAGATTTTTAGCTGAAAGGCTAAATTCAACCGTTGTTATACAAGGGGATGGTTTGGATGATACTTTAATTGATGATTTAAACTTAAAAAATTATCAGTTAGCTATTGCAACAACCGAAACGGATGAAAGTAATATTTTATTATCTTTGATAGCTAAGCGAGCACATATAGATAAAACCTGTGCTTTGATGCACAATCAGCTGTATAATGATTTGGTTTTTGAAATGGGTATAGATGTCGCTATTGACCCGAATACAGTTTTGGTGTCGGCTATTTTGCAACATTTGCGTAAAGGAAAGGTTAGAAACGACTATTTTATCGGCAGGAGTACGGCTGAGATATTAGAAGTTGAAGCACTGGAAACATCTAAGATTACGCAAAAAGCAATTGGCAAATTAAAAATACCGGAGGGTGTTTTGTTGGCGGGTATTGTTCGGGATGGTCTTTTTATGTTGCCTGAAAAAAATCTTAAAATTGAACCTAAAGATTTGGTGATTTTGTTGGTTAGTAAAGGTCATATTAAAGAGGCACAATCTCTTTTTACGGTCGGATTTTCATTTTTTTAAGCAGGTATAATGGTTCAATCAGCATCCAAACATTTATCCGGTATACAAGAAGGGTATCAGCCTTTTGTTTTAAAAAAACTATTGCGTCAGAATAATCTGCATTGTCATGTGGTTCCTTCAGATATTCATTTATCTTTTTTAAAAGAAACTTTATCCTTGATTGCACCGGATATTCAGGTGTTGGTTTTTCCGGAGTGGGATACAGTTCCTTATGACAGAGTTTCTCCGCGTTTGGATATAGAAGGGGAACGTATTGATACGCTTTGTTTTTTAGCTGATGAAAAACAAAAAAAAGAAGAGAAGGTTCTTATTTTAACATCAATCGGAGCCTTAGTGCAACGTGTTCCTCCTGTTTCTTTTTTTAAATCTTCTACGCTTGAAATCAAAGAAGGGATGACAGTATCCTTTAATAAGATAAAAGAGTTTTTACAAAAAAACAGCTATAAACAGGTTAATACGGTTATTAATACGGGAGAATATGCTGTTCGGGGCGGATTGATAGATATTTTTCCGGCTGGAGAGGTGCATCCGGTTCGGATTGATTTTTTCGGTGATGAAGTAGACGAGATGCGTTATTTTGACGAGATGACACAGCGTACCCTTAAAAAAGCCGATAAAATCGCTTTAAAACCAATGGCTGAGTTTGATTTGAGCAAAGAGCGTATTTCTTTATTTAGAACAAATTATCGGGCGTTATTTTCCGTTAATAATGATTACTTATATGAATCAGTCTCTAACGGTGTGATGGTGGCAGGTATTGAGCATTTTTTACCGCTTTTTCATCAAGAGATGAATACCTTATTTGATTATTTGAAAGGAGCTTCTTTTTCCTTTGATTTTCAAACACATAAAGCTCTTGATATGAAGTTGGAACAAATTGATGAATATTATGAGGCCAGAGTTTTAGCTCTTAAAAATAGCACTGCTGATTTAGAACAACGCTATCAGCCCGTTTCAAAGGAGATGATGTTTTTATCTCTAAAAGAGGTAGAAGATTGCTTAAATAAAGTTTCTTTCTATGCGTTTTCTCCTTTTGGAGATGATTACGCAGAGGATATGAAATCTAAACCCGGTAAAACGTTTGTAGATGTGCGTTTAAAAAATCCGATGGAAGTTTTTGACGCGGTGGCGGATTTTGTGCGTAACTCTTCCAAAAGAGTGATTTTTACAGCTTCTTCTTTTGGAAGCGGTCAGCGGATATTGTCTCTGTTAAGAGATAAGGGTATTACACTTTTTAAAGCAGATAATTTTAAAGAAGCTCTTAAAAAAGCACCATCTATTTTGCCGGCACCGTTTGAAAACGGCTTTGAAGCACCAGATTTTATCCTGATAACAGAAACGGATATTTTAGGGGAGCGTATTTTTAGAAAACAAAAAAAGAAAAAGAACGCTAATTTTATCCATGACATCAGTGCATTAAACGAAGGGGATTTGGTTGTTCATCAAGCGCATGGCGTCGGGCGTTTTACAGGCCTTGTTCCGTTGGAAATAAATGGGGCGATACACGATTGTTTGTGTCTTGTGTATGAGGGAGGGGATAAACTGTTTATTCCGGCAACAAATGCAGACGTTCTCTCAAAATATGGGTCGCAAAATCAGCCTTTGGATCATCTGGGGTCTCAGCAGTTTGTTATTCGCAAAAACAAAGTCAAAAAAAATCTTTTGGAAATGGCTGAAAAATTGATTCATACCGCCTCTCTAAGACAGATGAATCAACAAGAAAAAATCTTGGCTCCGCATGGTATTTATCAAGAATTTTGTGCACGTTTTCCCTATGTTGAAACAGAAGATCAACTCAGAACCATTCAGGAAATTGAACAAGATTTGGCATTGGGAAAACCGATGGACCGTTTGGTGTGTGGAGATGTCGGTTTTGGTAAAACGGAAATAGCGTTAAGAGCTGCTTTTTTATGTGCGATGGCAGGTTTGCAGGTTGCCCTTGTTGTGCCGACAACACTGCTGGCTTTGCAACATACGGAAAATTTTAAAAAACGCTTTCAAGGCTTTCCGATACGTATTGCTTCTCTTTCACGACTTGTCAGTACGACTAAGAGCAAACAAATCCTTAAAGAGATTGAAATGGGTATTACAGATATTGTTATCGGAACACATGCATTGCTCTCTAAAAATGTCAAATTTAAAAATTTGGGTCTTGTCATTGTGGATGAAGAACAGCACTTTGGCGTCGCACATAAAGAGCGGTTAAAAGAGTTGCAAAAAGGAGTGCATGTTTTAACGCTAACGGCAACCCCCATCCCAAGAACTTTGCAACTGTCTTTATCGGGCGTTCGCTCGCTGTCGGTTATAGCAACACCGCCTGTTGACAGATTAGCCGTTAAAACTTTTGTAACGCCTTTTGATGCCGTTATTGTTAAAGAGGCGATTTTAAGGGAGCATTTTAGAGGTGGGCAAACTTTTTATGTCTGCCCGCGTATCGCCGATATGGCAGAATTGGAAAACACGCTCACCAAGCTTTTACCGGATATTAAAATTGTTAAAGCTCATGGACAAATGCCGGCTAAAGAGCTTGAAAAAATCATGATAGACTTTGAGGCCAAAAAGTATGATGTTTTACTTGCAACCAGTATTGTTGAATCTGGCTTAGATATGCCTAATGTTAATACTATTATTATTCATAAGGCGGATATGTTTGGCCTTTCGGCTTTATATCAGATGCGGGGACGTGTCGGTCGTGGTAAAATCAGGGCTTATGCCTATTTGATTACCCCACCATTTAAAAAGCTCTCTATAACGGCACAAAAAAGATTAACCGTTATGCAAAATTTGGACAGCCTTGGTGCCGGATTTACCTTAGCCAGTCATGACTTAGATATCAGAGGGGCGGGGAATCTGTTGGGAGATGAGCAGTCCGGACACATTAAAGAGGTGGGTATTGCTCTTTATCAAAAAATGCTGTATGAAGCCATACAGGCATTAAAAACAGATAAAACAGTACCGGTTGAAGAAGACTTTTCACCGCAAATTTCAATGGGCTTTCCGGTTTTATTTCCGGAAACGTATATTGATAATTTAGATGTTCGGATGGAATTATACCATCGTGCTAGCTTGTTAAAAGAGGAAGAGGAGATAAATTCTTTTGAAGCTGAAATTATAGATAGATTTGGCATTTATCCAAAAGAAGTCAGTAACTTACTTACAACTCTTAAACTAAAGATTTTGGCAAAAAAGGCACATATTGAGCGTTTGGATGTCGGGCCTAAAGGGGCTGTTATTACTTTTTTTCAAAACGTATTTCCAAATCCGGCCGGCTTGGTTCGTTTTATACAAAGTCAGATGGGTACCGTTCAGTTAAAGGTGGATCAAAAGCTTGTTGTCATGCGGCCATGGGGTGATGCCTTAGAACGTTTAAAAGGTGTTCAAAAAATGTTGACCGCCATTGCAGATATTGCTACCGAAAAAACAAAGCCTCATTAAGAGGCTTGTTCCGTTTCAATCAGTGATTGGGGTAGAGCGGTTATATCAATAGGTTTTTGGGCAGTGTTTTCCAGTTGATTCTCTCCTACATTTTTTAATTTTCTGGCAACGGCTCTGGTTCTGGTTTCTGCTTCATCCAGTGTTTTGCTGGTCAGTTCAATATTTCGTTTGAGTTTTTCTATCCACCCAAGATATTTTTCAAATTCTGTTTTGACTTCATTAAGTGTTTGCCATACTTCACCGGATCGTTTTTGAATGATAACGGAGCGGAATCCCATCTGTAAAGAGTTTAAAAAGGCTCCGAGCGTACTGGGGCCCGCGATGGAAATTCGGTATTTTGTCTGAATTTCATTGGCAAGTCCCGCTTTTTTCATGATTTCAGCATAAAGACCTTCCGTTGGTAAAAACATGATGGCAAAATCTGTTGTTTTTGGAGGATAAATGTATTTTGACGAGATGCGTTTAGCTTCTAGTTTAATGCGTTTTTCAAGTTCATTGGAAGCTGTTTCTACCAGCTGACTGTCGCCTTTATCTGAGGCATCTAACAAACGCTCATAATCTTCAATCGGAAATTTGGAATCAATCGGGATTAAAACATCACCATCCGGCAATTTAATGGCGTATTCTACCACTTCGGCTGAAGAGGGTTGAATGTGGGCGTTTTTAATAAATTGCTCCGGATTAAGCATTTGCTCCAGTAAGGCACCTAACTGCACTTCACCCCATGTACCTCTTGTTTTTACGTTTGTTAAAACACGTTTTAACCCACCGACGTCAGAGGCTAAAAGTTGCATTTCTCCCAGTCCTTGATGGACTTTTTCTAACCGTTCCGAAACTTGTGCAAACGATTCGCCTAATCTTTTTTCAAGCGTAACGTGTAGTTTTTCATCAACGGTGGTCCGCATTTCATCTAATTTTTCTTTATTTTCAACGGTCATTTTATCCAATCTTTCTTCAACTGTTTTTCTGATGGAATCATTAAATTGAATGAGAGATTGAGCCAATTCTTGACGTAATTGTCTGGCATCTTCGCGGTTTATACGTTCCAATCGTTCCATTTTTTCAGACAAAGCCCCGCTTTTTTTAAGAGCGGAGAGTTTGAAAATCACGCTTAGCAATAAAATAAATACAACAAGGGTTATCCCACCGGCTATATAAAGAAAAACAGTATTTGTCATAAAAAATCCTTTACATAAATTGAATAAATTATATATAGTGTAACAAAAGATTATAAAATTACAATCATTTTTTAAGAGGGAAAAATGAAAAAAATAAACCATTGGATAAATAAAATTATTGACCTTTTAAAATGGCCGACGGCGGTTTTGATCTTAATTTTAACGCTTCCGGCGTTGTATGCCGATATGTATGTGTTTGAGCGTTTAACAAATTCAGAGGTGCTTGTAACATTTTTTCTGCCCTTTATCGTAACGGTTTTTTTATTTTTGTTTATGCCGGCATTGGCAGGTTCATTTTTTGCCATAATGGAGCATGAATTGACGCATATGCTTTTTGCTGTTTTGACATTTCACAAACCAAGAGGACTGGATGTTAATCAAGATGTCGGTGGTTCTTTTTCTTTTGAAGGAAAGGGGAATTGGCTGATTGCTTTGGCACCTTATTTTTTTCCGACCTTTTGGTTTTTTATCGTGTTATTGGCTCCCGTTTATGTTGCTATTGTTGGAAAATTGCCCGATTTTTATATCATTTTGTTGGCAGTGTTTTTAGGATACAATTTTATTGTAACTTGTCTTTCTATTCACCCCAAGCAAACCGATTTTAAAGTGGCGGGATATGTTTTTACTTTTTGTTTTTTGCCGGGGATCAGTCTGTTAAAATACGGCCTTGTCTTTTGTTACTCTTTAAAAGGATGGGATGGGGTTAGTGCTTATTTAAAACTGTTGGGCCATTATTTAAGCAAAATGGCAGGACCTTTGTTCTGATAAAGAATAAAAAAAATAAAATAGAGCTTGCTTTTTAAGATAAAATTTTGTATCTTAGCAAAGTTATTTAGATTTAGTTATGGAGAATATTTATGCATCAATATAGAACACATACCTGTGGAGCCTTGCGCGCCGCAAATGAAGCTGAAACGGTTAGACTGTCCGGTTGGGTTCATCGTAAAAGAGACCACGGAAATCTCCTTTTTGTAGATTTAAGGGATAATTACGGTATCACGCAGTGTGTTCTTGATACATCCAGTGATTGTTTTTCTGTTTTGGAAAAAGTTCGTCCTGAATCTGTTGTTAAAATTGACGGTAAAGTTGTTTTAAGAGCAAAAGAGACGGTTAACCCTAAAATGCCGACCGGTGAGATTGAGGTGCAGGTTTTAGGTGTAGAAGTTTTATCAGAAGCTGAAGTTTTGCCAATGCAAGTTGTGGCAGAAACAAGTGATTTATCAGAAGAACAACGCTTAACATATCGCTTTTTGGATTTAAGACGTGAAAAACCACATGCCAATATTTTGTTAAGAAATGCTTTTGTCAGATCTGTTCGTGAAAGAATGTGGAAAGCAGGATTTAGTGAATTTCAAACACCGATTTTAACGGCTTCCTCACCTGAAGGAGCTCGCGACTTTTTGGTTCCTTCTCGTTTACATCACGGTAAATTTTATGCCCTACCACAGGCTCCGCAACAATTTAAACAGTTGTTAATGGTTTCTGGTTTTGACAGATATTTTCAGGTAGCTCCGTGTTTTCGGGATGAAGATGCTCGTGCTGACCGTTCTCCGGGCGAATTTTATCAATTAGATATTGAAATGTCTTTTGCCACGCAAGATGAAATTTTTGCAACGGTTGAGCCGATTATTCACGGCCTTTTTGAGGAATTTGCCCCGACAGCTGAGATAACACCGGCTCCTTTCGTGCATATTCCGTACTTGGAATCAATGATTACATATGGTACGGATAAACCGGATTTAAGAAACCCCTTATTGATCAAAGATGTTTCTGATGTTTTTGACGGGTCCTCTTTTGGCTTGTTTGCATCAAAAGTGGCAGAAGGCGGTTTTGTCAGAGCTATCAAAACACCGGATACGGCTTCACGTCCACGCAGTTGGTTTGATAAGATGAATGCTTATGCGGTTGAAGCAGGATTTGGCGGTTTGGGTTATATTTCATTTGCAGCTGAGGGAAATAAAGGACCGATTGCTAAGAATTTAGATGAAACACGTATCCAAAAGTTGGTAGAATTAACCGGTGCTAAGACTGGCGACAGTGTTTTCTTTGTTTGTGGCAAAGGGGATAAAGTTGTTAAATTTGCAGGGCAGGTTAGAACAAAGTTGGGTCAAGAACTTGATTTAATTGATAAAAATAAGTTTGCTTTCTGCTGGATTGTTGATTTCCCGATGTATGAGTTAAATGAAGATACCGGGGCGGTAGAGTTTTCACATAATCCGTTCTCTATGCCGCAAGGGGAAATGGAGGCTTTAATAAATAAAAATCCGTTAGAGATTAAAGCTTATCAGTTTGATATGGTTTGTAACGGTTATGAGATTTTATCCGGTGCTATTCGTAACCACCGACCGGATGTGATGTATAAAGCATTTGAGATTGCAGGATATGGTCCGGAAGTTGTGGAGCAGAAATTTGCGGGTCTTTTAAATGCCTTTAAATTTGGAGCCCCTCCGCATGGTGGTTGTGCTTTTGGTATTGACAGATTGGTTATGTTATTGACAGATGAAGAATATATCCGTGAGGTTATTGCTTTTCCATTGACACAACAAGGTTTGGATTTGTTGATGAAAGCACCGGCAGAGGTAACAGAAAAACAATTAAGAGAATTACATATTAAAGTCAGATAATTTTTCGTTTAAAAAAGACGCCTCTTAAGAAATTAAGAGGCGTTTTTGGTTGCTTTTTTTGAATTATTGTGTTGCTTTAATTGCTTTAGTTATCTGTTTAATAATAAAAATAATTTCTCTTTTTAATAAAATGATAATTAGTCTTGTTTATCCTTTGTGAAAAACAACTCTTCCTGCGGGGTGTCCTTAAAATAAAGAGAAGCATTTCTAAAGCGTTTTTGTTCTTCTTTAGGTAGGGCATTGACAATGGAGGCATATTTTTTTGAAGCCTCTTTGGCTGAAAGATTTTTAAGCTCTTCGTAAATATTGGGATTGTTTATTTTTATGTGTAGGTCTTTGACAATTTCAGACAACGGCTTATTGGCATCATAGGGTCTTTTTTCCATAAAAGCATCCAACTTTTCAATAACGGTAAAGATACTGTCTTGATTAAGATTGATGTGGTTTTTGGCAATTTCATAACAAGATGGTAACTGATTGGGATTTTTAAAATTGCTTAAAAACGGCATTAACCCTTCAAAAAAGTAACTAAAATCAACCTGAAAAATATGGGTTAATTCCCAAAGACGTTCAGCGGTTATCCGATTGATGCCCTTTTCATATTTTTGAACTTGTTGAAAGGTCAAATCCAATAAATAAGCCAATTGAGGTTGGCTGTATTTTAGAGCTTTGCGTCTGGCTCTGATTTTGTAGCCAATGAAAGCATCAAAAGGGGGGACCTTTGTTTTTTCTACGCGGGAAATTAAATCCTGAATCTCTTTGGATTGCAGAGAATATGATACTTTATTTTGCGTTGGCTGCTGCATAAGACACCTAAAATACTTTGGAATTGATATTAAAATTAACAACCTAAGGTTTACTAAAACATATTATCTTATTTTTTTGTCAATTACAAGTATTTTTTTCAAAACGGCAGATTATTTCAATATGATTGGTGTAAATAAATTGGTCAATCGGTGTTATTTTAACAAGTTTATAGCCGTTTTGTGTCAGAATGGCACTATCTCTGGCGGCAGTAATGGGATTGCAAGATATCATAACGACTTTTTTAACTTGACTTTTGGCTATCTCTTTTGTTTGGGCTAAAGCACCGGCTCTGGGCGGATCCATAATAATACCGTCAAAAGCATTGAGTTCTTCGGCTAAAAGCGGATTTCTGAATAAATCTCTTTTTGTGCCGAGAGGCCCTAATGCCCTAATGCTGTCAGGGGCTGAATCATATCCATGTGCCGTAAATCCTTTTTCAGTCAACGGTTTTGTAAATGTGCCGGCACCGCAAAATAAATCTACAATCTTTTTTTCTGTTTGAAAAGAGGCTAACGCCTGATTGACTAAGAGTTGTTCACCCTCGGCTGAAGGTTGCAAAAAAATATCCGGTAAAAAGGGAAGGGGTACTTTTTCAACAATCGGTTCGTTGTTAAAAGTTAAACGCACGATGTTTTTTGTCGTTACGGCAAAATCAGCTAACAGCATTCGTTCATTCAAATTGGGAGTCTCTTTTTTTGTTTTTATATGGACATCAACCCCCTGTGCTGTTAAAAGGAGAGAAACATCACCGGATTTTTGCAGGGCCTTTGTTAAATTTTGTAAATCGGGTAGTAAATCAGAAAGCTCTTTTTTAATAGCCGGGCAGTGTGTCATGGGAATAATCTCATGACTTTTTTGTTTGTTAAAACCGACAATGCCTTTGTTAAAGGCAAAGGTAACACGCCGACGTAATCCAAAAGGAATGATAAGAAATGAATCAAATTCAATACTTAAGCCGTTGTGAGAAAAAGCTGTTTTAACAAAATTAATTTTCTTTTGAATATACTCTTTGGGTGGCATATCCAAATAAAGACAACCACCACAGCGGTTTTTATAAGGGCAATTCGGTTTTGGCATAATAATACTCTTAACTTACTGTTTTTCTTAATGTTATCACTTTTATTTGAATAAGTCAATAAAATTCATTGACTTATGATTAAAAAAAAGATAAATTGGTATTGGTTTACAGATAATTTCCAAGAAAGAAGGTTATAAATGACAGAGAGTCAAAATTTAGGACATGAACAACGCCAGGTGCGTTTGGCAAAATTGCAACGATTAGAAGAGATGGGGATAAACCCTTATCCGCAAATTTATCGGCCGAGTGAAACGGCTGAAACATTGGCTAAAAAGTATGAAACATTGCCAAATGATACTGTAACTGAGGATGTTGTTAAAGTTGCCGGACGTATCCGTGCTATCAGAAACTCCGGTATGTTTATTGATATATATGATGCAACGGGTAAAGTACAGATTTATACCTCTAAAAATGAAAGTCCCGAAGAACTTTTGACAATGCTTGATTTGTTAGATATCGGTGATATCATTGGTGTGGAAGGGATTGTTAAAAGAACAAAAAGAGGGGAGCTTTCTGTCAGCTCAACAAAAATAACCATGTTGGCCAAAGCATTGTTGCCGTTGCCGGAAAAGTTCCACGGTTTAACAGATACGGATACCAAATATCGGCAACGTTATTTGGACATGATTACAAATCCGGATACAACAGCCACGTTGGTAAAACGCTCACAAATTATTACGGCTATCAGACAGTTGTTATTGGATCAAGGTCTTTTAGAGGTTGAAACACCGTTATTACACGTTATTAAAGGCGGGGCGACAGCCAAGCCGTTTATCACCCATCATAACGCTTTGGATATGGATTTGTTTTTACGGGTGGCACCTGAACTTTATTTGAAACGCTTAATTGTCGGCGGTATGCCGGGTGTTTTTGAAATTGGGCGTAATTTTAGAAATGAGGGGATAGATACCCGCCACAATCCTGAATTTACCATGATGGAAGTTTATCGCCAATACAATGATTATACAGATATGATGACATTGGTTGAGCAGATTTTTGAAACGGCTGCCTTAAAAGTCAATGGTACAACCGATGTGGAAATTGATGGACATACCATTAGTTTAAAAGGACCGTTCCAAAGAAGAACAATGGCAGATTTAATTAAAGAATACGCCGGTGTTGACTTTTTGGCTATTCAATCAGATGCAGAAGCCAGAAAAGTTTGTGATGAGTTAAATGTTGCGGTTGCTGATGATTCAGATTGGGGCCATTGTATGGCGGCTGTATTTGAAGAAAAGTGCGAAAAACACCTCATTCAGCCGACACACGTCATTGACCATCCTAAATCCATTTCGCCATTGACAAAAGAACATCGTGATGATCCGCGTTTGGTTGAGCGATTTGAAACGTTTATCAATACATGGGAAATGTGCAATGCATACTCAGAGTTGACCAATCCGATTGATCAAAGAGCTCGTTTTGAAGAGCAGGTAAAAGCTCATGATGCCGGTGATGATGAAGCTGACATGATGGATGAAGATTTTGTTACGGCATTGGAGCATGGTATGGCTCCGACCGGTGGTTTGGGTGTTGGTATTGACAGGTTGATTATGATTTTAACGGCTAACTTGTCAATCAGAGATATTATTGCTTTCCCAACAATGCGTAAAAAATAAAAAAAAGAGTAAAAAAACTTGCTATTTTGTATTTTTGTCGTTATGTTGAAAAAGTGCACAATTTAAATTTTTAAGGAGATTAAAAATGAAAAAAGAGGAATTGAAAAAGTTTTTGGAATTAAGCGAGCCGATTTTTGTTGCAAAATTTGCACCGATTTTGGCTCCTTATGCTAAGATTATTTATTTGATTGGGTTGGGTGTTTTGGCTCTTTCTATTTTGGGAGCATTAGTAACCTTGTTAACGGGTGAATTCACAGCCGCTGTTTTAGGGTTGTTGGTTATTGCGGTTGAATTTGTTTTAATCCGTATGTTCTGTGAATTTTTGTTGACGCACGGAAAATAAGGGTTTTGTTCTCGTAGCTCAGTAGGAT
>CALCTR010000015.1 GCA_937906925.1 uncultured Alphaproteobacteria bacterium | reverse complement strand
CTAATTTACCAGCAATGATAAGACCAGAAAATTTTAAATATTTGGAAAAATTAAATTCCGCTGTGTACGATGATCTCATTTGTACCTCGTCTATTCTTGAGCTAATGGATCTGAGCGTTTTATATTTTTTACAGGAGAAACATCCAAAATTTTGTTTTCTAATTCTGTCAATTGGCTTGAAATTCTTGCATCAATTGCACCAAAGTCTGTTTCTACAATACAACCGCCTTTTTCTACAGACGAATCTTCTAAAACTGTAATTCCTTCTACATTTTCTATATGTTTGATAAATTCACTGATATTTGCTGTTGTAAGTTTTACATCTTCAAGATTTACACGCAAAGTTACAGCTCCACGAGTACGAACTTTTTTAAGCGCTGCAACAACGTTTGCCATAACGACATTTTTTTGATTTTCTGACAAAATTTTTATAACCTTTCGAGCCATCAAAATCACAAGTTCAACAATTTGACTTTCTGTATCTTTTAAGATTTCTTCACGACGTTGCATTACTGCTTCTAAAATTTTATGCATACGTTCGATTAATCTATTTACTTCTGCGGCACCTTTTTCGTATCCTTCTGAGTGCCCCTGTTCAAAACCTTGTGATTTTGCTTCTAACTGTAATTTATCTCTCTGAGTTTGAGCTGCTGCAATAATTTGTTCTGCTTCTTGTTTTGCTTTTTGAATAATTTGAAAAGCTTCGTTTTCGGCATCAGCTTTTATAATTTGTGCATCATCAGTTTGTTTTTTTACTTCGGCAAAAGCTGCGTCTTCCGCTTTTTTTACAATTGCATCAGCTTCTGCCTGTGCTTGATTCAGCATCAACTGTTTTTCTTGTTCCCAAGCTAATTTAAAAGCTTCTGCTTCATAAAGCGGATCTTTACCGGATCTAGAACCACCGGCAACAAATACACGCGTTATCCCTTGTTTGTTGATATCTAAAAATGCCTTAGCAGCTTTACTTTTTTTTGCTTTTGGTTGTTGTCTGCGAGCAGCACGCTCCATCAGAGCCGATCCTCTTGTAACGGTCAGCTTATTTCCCGTCAATGTTTTTTCTTTTGTCATCTCCCTACTCCTTTTCATACCCCTTTATGTTTTTTGTAAATGTTATAAAATAGTTATAGACTTTTTAAATAAAAAATGCTACATCTTTTTTAACAAAAAAATTTATCAAAAAGGAGTGTTTCATGTTGGCAAATACTGTTGAAAAAAAATCAAAATTGTTTCCCATTGTTTTAGGCATTATTGTTTTATCTGTTTTAGGCGGTACGGGGTACTATGTCTATCACCGCACAAAGCAGAAAGCACCCCAACAAATACAAACAACCAGTGTTGATGCCTTAAAGGTGGAATTAACAGATATTTATCCAAAATCTAGTTATGTCGCCAAAATTGAAGCTCAAGATAAAGTCGGATTAAGAGCCCGCGTACAAGGTTTCTTACAAGAACGCTTGTTTAAAGAAGGGGATATCGTAAAAAAAGGACAACCGCTTTTTGTTATTGAACCTGTCAATTTTGAGGCCACTGTTCGCGAAGCTGAAGCAAATGTCGCAAAAGCTGAAGCTCAGGTAAAAAATGCCAAAGCTCAGTATGAACGAGCTCAAACACTTTATAAAACAAAAGATGTTTCCGAATCTAAATTAGATATGGATGAAGCTGCCTATACTTCTGCTAAAGCAACTTTAGGGCAAGCACAAGCCAAACTTGATTTAGCTAAAAAAGATTTAGAATATACAACCATTATTTCTCCCATGGATGGTAAAATCGGTGAATCTGTTTATTCCGTCGGAGAACTGATTGGTCCCTCTTCCGGTATTTTAGCTGAAGTTGTTGCTGTCAACCCTATTGATGCTGTTTTTTCCGTCAGTGAAAACGAACTACTCTCTTTGCAAAAAAACTTTCAGAATGCTACAACATTGACCGTTCGCTTTATTACTTCAGACGGTGCTCTTTATCCTGAAAAAGGCAAAATAAATTTTGTTGATGTTTCACTGGATGAGGCAATGAACACATTAAAAATTAAGGCATCATTTCCCAATCCTGACAACAAGTTAATTTCCGGTCAATATGGACGGGTAACCATTCAAACTCAAACACCAATAAAAGAAATTGTTATTCCGATGAAAGCGGTCCAGCAAGATATGTTGGGATCCTACGTTTACGTTATCAATAAAGATAACAAAATTGAAAAAAGAGATGTTACCCGCGGGCAAGAGTTAGAAGGATTTAATATCGTTATTACATCCGGATTAGCCACAGGTGATGTTATCGTAACAGCCGGCTTTCAAAAAATAGCACCTCAAAGTCTTGTTTCTCCTGTCTTTAATACACAAGGAGAAACAAAATGATTTCAGATGCTTTTATTAAACGACCACGCTTAGCAACCGTTTTATCCATTGTTATTGTATTGGCTGGGATGTTATGTGCTTGGTCAATGCCGATTGAACAATATCCAAATATCGTTCCTCCCTCTGTTTCTGTTACAACCACCTATCCGGGTGCCAGTGCAGACGTTGTTGAATCTACAGTTGCCCAACAAATAGAATCTGTTGTCAACGGTATTGAAGATATGCTCTATATGTCATCAACCAGTAACGATGACGGCTCTTATAATTTAACCGTTACCTTTAATATCGGTACAGACCCAAACATTGCCGCTGTTAACGTACAAAACAGGTTAAAACAGGTAGAAAGTAACTTGCCAGCCGAAGTTTTAAAACAAGGCGTTATCGTTCAATCAAAAATGTCATCTATGCTACAGATTTTTACGATTTCATCATCAAATCCAGCTTATGATGACGTTTTTTTAACGAACTATACTCTCATTAACATTAAAGATGAATTAGCCAGAACAACCGGCGTCGGTGATGTACGAGTATTTTCTACCTTAGATTATTCTATGCGTGTTTGGTTAGACAGCGACAAGCTCAAAAGTTTGAAACTAACAACTGCAGATATTTTAAAAGCCATTCAAGGACAAAACATTCAAGGTTCTCTTGGGCGAATTGGAGTTATGCCTTCTTCTGCGGACCAACAATTTCAATTCTCACTAACGACACAAGGGCGTCTTTCAACACCTGAAGAATTTGGTGATATCGTTATCAGAGCTAATGCAGACGGATCTTATCTGTATTTAAAAGATATTGCCCGAATTGAACTTGGATCAAAATCTGAAGAAATGAGAGCAAAATATGACGGTTTGCCAGCCGTTGGTTTAGCTATTTTTCAAGCTCCGGGTTCAAATGCCGTTAATGTAGCGAATGCCGTAAATAAAAAAATTGTTGAACTGCAAAAGAAAATGCCTGCTGAAGTCCAGTTTAATACCGTCTTTAACAACGCCGCTTTTGTTGAAGACTCCTTAACTGAAATTTCAAGCACAATTATAGAAGCTTTTCTTTTAATTGTTTTGGTTACCTATCTTTTCTTAGGCACATTAAGAGCGACCATTATCCCGACATTGGCTATTCCTGTTTCTCTAATTGGGGCATTCATCGGCATGAGCTTGTTTGGTGTTTCGGCAAACACTATTTCTCTTTTAGCCCTTGTTTTAGCTATTGGTATCGTTGTTGACGATGCCATTGTGGTCGTAGAGGATGTTGAAACCATTATGCATGAAAATCCTAATTTACCGCCACAAGAAGCAGTTTCTAAATCTATGTCCCGCATCACAGCACCAATTATCGCCATCACACTTGTGTTATTGGCTGTGTTTGTACCGGTTGCTTTTACCCCGGGAATTTCCGGTCTTCTCTATAGACAATTTGCGATTGCTATTTCAGCCGCCATGATTATTTCAGGTATTAACTCTTTAACACTGTCTCCAGCCGTTGCTGCCGTTATCATGCGTTCAAACGACAAACCATTTAAATGGGTTCAAAAAATTATGGATTTCATTAACTGGTGCCGTAACGGATATTCAAATATTGTAAAAAAAACAATGCCGTTTGCTATACTATCTATCCCAGCCATCATTTTGTTTGGCATCGCTGCTTGGGGGATTATGAAAGAAACACCATCCGGATTCTTACCGGCAGAAGATCAAGGGGCATTTTTAATGGAAGTACAATTGCCTTCCGGAGCTTCTTGGAATAGAACTGATAAAGTAATGGATGAAGTAGCTACCCGCCTTAAAAAAATACCGGAAATTGATTCTTGTCTATCCATTATCGGCTATGGCTTTATAAGTGGCGTTCAATCCTCATCTAACGGGTCTTTTGCCGTACGCTTAAAGCCATATTCTGAAAGAAAAGGTGAAAACCAGGATGTCAGCAGCATCATTACAAAAGCCTATCAAATGACAATGGATATTAAAGAAGCAAGATTTTTTATCTTTAATATGCCGGCCATTTCCGGTATTAGTATGACCTCTGATGCCGAATACGTTTTACAAAGCACACAAGGTAATTCACCAGAAGAAATTTTATCCGTTGCCAACCAAATTATACAAGCGGGCAATAAGGATCCGCGTCTGCAACGGGTTACGACCTTTTACAATGTTGACTCACCCAGAGTAGAGGTTGTTGTAGATAGAAAAAAAGCATACGCCCTTGGTGTTGAAATTTCAGATATCTTCCAAACAATGCAAACCGTATTAGGAGGTACCTATGTTAATGACTTTAACCTATACGGCAGAACATGGCAAGTTAACGTACAAGGAGATATACCCGACAGAAGAACATTGGATGATATATACAAAATCAACATTCGTAACAAACAAGGGGAAATGGTACCGCTTCGCTCGTTAGTCACGGTAAAAAGAACGATTGGAGCCCAATCCATTCAGCGTTATAACAATTATCGGGCTGTTAAAATTACAGCTGCACCGGCAGCCGGTCTAAGTTCCGGTTCTGCCATGCAGGCAATGCAAGAAATTTCTAAAAATGTTTTACCGAGCGGATATCAATACCAGTGGACCGGTATGAGTTTGCAAGAACAAGAAGCCGGAGCCCAAACAGCCTTAATATTCCTTTTAGCTTTTCTATTTGCTTATTTATTCTTGGTTGCTTTATATGAAAGTTGGATTATTCCCGTTCCGGTTATGATTTCAATTGTTATCGGATTGTTCGGTGCGGTCGGCTTTTTATTAGTACGCAACCTAACAAATGACTTATATGCACAAGCTGGTATTATTGTATTAATCGCTTTAGCTGCCAAAAATGCTATTCTATTGGTTGAATTTGCAAAAGAAGAACACGCCAAAGGTATTTCCATTAAAGAATCTGCCGTTAACGGTGCTCATATGCGTTTTAGAGCTATTATGATGACCGCTATTGCAGCTCTTTTAGGCTTCTTACCATTGGTTATTTCAGATGGTGCCGGAGCCTTGGCTCGTAAAGCTATCGGAGCCTCTATTTTTGGCGGATTATTTGTTTCTTCATTTGTAGGTATTTTCTTTATTCCTGCTTTATATGTTGTATTCCAAACACTTGTTGATCGTTTTTGGAATAAAAATAAATCTGCTACTCTTTTTGAAAAAAAAATCAAAAAGAAAATCTAAATAACGAATACAAAGGAGTTGACATGTTTTTATTAAAAAAGAAAGAATCCGGTAGATCCATGGTTGAGATGATTGGCGTTATTTCCGTCATTGGCATTTTATCCGTTATTGCGGTTAAAACCGTACAACACCTTAATTCTCAATTTAAACTTTCCAGACTTGAAGATGCCATGCATAAAGCCATCTTGCTCGTTGACGCTAAGCAAATCAGAACCAAAGATTCTTTGACAAAATTTTTTAATAAAGCTGTTAAAGAGTTTAATATCCAAGTAGACAACTCAACCTGTACGTCTCCTGATAATCAAAGACATCAAAGACCTTTTTGCTACAGGTTGATAATAACCAATATAAATGATAAAATTTTGAGTGCATTTGAAGAAAGTGAATTAGAAATCTTTAAAATAAATAAAAACTCAACACCCGCTAAAGTAGATATTTATACCAAAAAAGGTCTTATCGGAGATCAGAACGGCACTGAAGAATAAAAAAAAGAACCGCCTATTAGGGCGGTTCTTTTTTTTATTCCTTTTAAAAAGTATTTGTTGACAATTTTTCACCACCCAAAATATGGGCATGCAAGTGGGCGACTTCTTGTCCGCTATCCGCACCGGAATTAAAAACAAGTCTGTATCCTGTTTCTTGAACACCCAATATTTCTGCCGTTTTAACAATTGCCCGCATATATCCTTCAATTTCATCAGCTGTTGAATGCTCAATAAAATCGGCAAAATCAACGACCATAGCTTTGGCAATAACAAGAGCATGCACTTTTGCCTTTGGTGCAATATCATAAAAAGCCAATGCAAACTCATCTTCATAAATTTTTTCACATGGGATTTCACCTCTTATAATTTTGGCAAATACGTTATCGGCATTATATTCCATCATTTATCCTTTCTTTTTTGTTGCTCTTTTTGTTTCATTTTGATACAATAAAAGCGAATTATTGCAATTTTGTATGTTCAATCAGAGTATATCAGTCAAAAAAATAATCTTCAATAAAAAAGGAAAAATAATGAAAAAAATATTATTTGGCATTGCTTTTTTCTTCTCAATACAAGGACTTGCTTCTGATGTATTTGTTTTAAGCGATATCAAAATATCAGCAGAAGGAGCCTCCACATTAGAGGCACAAACAACTGCCGTTGCAAATGGTCAGAAAGAAGCTTTTAATCTTTTGATGAAAAAAGTTGTTAATCCGAATACTCCCGTTTTATTTGAAGAAATGCCCAATGTAGCGGATTTTGTACAAGATGTTTCTTTATCAAATGAAAAAATAACGCCACATTCTTATAAAGGTGATTTACGGGTCCGTTTTAAGGCTGAACCTATCAGAACACTTTTAAATCAAAAAAATGTCTCGTATTTGACAGCCCTACCTCAACCTATGCTATTGGTTCCCATATTTGAAGATGAAACAAAAACACTTGTTTTCAGTACTCAAAATCCACTGTATACCTATTGGATAAATGAAAAGCCTGTATTTGATTTATTTCAGGTAAAAACCGTTACCAATGATTCTTTTAAATTAGAACAAGCTCAAAAAGCCTTTGAAGATGGCTCATTTAAAGCTTACAAAAACCTGCTCAATGAATATGATGTATCCTCCATTTTAATACTGCATATTAAAAAAAACGGATACATGTATGATGTTAAAACAACAGTTCTACCGGAAAATTCAGCTCCACAAGCCCATGTATCCCTTTCATTAAGTGATGACAGGCCTAATTTAGATCGGGTTATGAAAGATTTAAGTTTAGACGCCTTTAACAATATGCGTAAAAAATGGATTTATCTTTCAACCAAAACATTGGCACCAACAAATAGTTACAAATTAACGACACCCATTTCCAAATTATCTGATTTAAAAAGAATTAAGGATAAAATTCAACAACTTAATTTTGCTGAACACATAGAAATAAAAGGATTTAAAGATCAAATGCTTTGGGTTGATTTAAGTTTTCAAGGTAGCTTTGATGAGCTCGTCCAAAAATTAAAACTTAATCAACTACATATTGAAAATTATCCGAAAGCCAATTTAGAAGAACCAGTTTATTTGTTAACGGAAATAACAAATGAATCATCTATGCCACAAGAAGAAACGCAATCGTTTACTTTTGCCCCTACGGTACAAGAAGAATTTATGACAACTCCAGAGCCGGTTTCTATCTCTACACCGGATGCAAACGACACCCCCATTTCAATTGAAATTGATTCTTTAGAACACCAAAACAATGATGTAAATACACTATAGAAAGAGGTTTTTATGACAAAATTTCAAAAAGCACTTCTCGGTATCTTTTCAGTTCTTATTCTGCTTTGTTGGTTTACCATTGAAATATCCAGCATTTTATTACCGTTTGTTTTAGCTTTTGTCTTAGCTTATTTTTTACATCCGGCAGTTGTTTCATTACAAAAAAGAAAATTTTCAAGAACCATAGCAACATCTTTAATAACAGGTCTTTTCTGTCTGTTTATTATCAGCGTTTTTCTGATTGTTATACCTATTCTACAAGCGCAAATTTTAGCCTTAATGGTAAAAGTTCCTGCTCTTGCCGATGCATTATGGATAAAAGTCCAATCGCTTATTCTCTACACAAAAGAAAATATCTCTCAAGACCAGTTAAAACAACTTTCAAATGCCGTTAGTCAACCGATTTTTTCCCTTTTTAACACTATGGGAGCAAATTTACTGAGAATGCTAACAGGTGGCATTGTATTTTTTAACATCGTGTCCCTTATTTTAATTACACCGGTCGTTCTTTTTTATGTTTTGCGCGATTGGCATTTTGTGGAGAAAAAAATGGCAAGTCTCATTCCTCAAAAAAATAAAGAAAAAGTACACTCTATTTTTGCAGAAATCAACAAAGCTTTATCCGGATTTATTCGCGGACAAGCCTCTGTTTGCTTATTACTCGGTCTTTTTTACGGCATTGCACTTTCAGTCATCGGTTTAGATTTTGGCCTCTTGGTCGGCATTCTCTCCGGCATATTATCATTTATTCCTTATTTCGGATTTTTAACCGGCGTAGTGTTAAGCTGTTTATTAGCTCTTGTACAATCTGCAACACTGGGATTATGGATTGGAATTATTGTAGTATTTGCATTAGGTCAGATACTGGAGAGCTATGTCTTAACACCTAAACTGGTCGGCGACAAAGTCGGATTACATCCTGTTTGGGTTATTTTTGCTTTACTGGCCGGTGGTGCTCTTTTTGGCTTTATTGGCGTATTAATTGCCGTGCCGGTTGCTGCTGTTATAGCCGTCTTTGTCAGACACCTTATTGCTTGGTATAAAAACACCCCCGTTTATCTCAATAATAACACAATAAATCAAGAGGATTCTTCAGCTAAAAAATAGGTTTTTTAATGACAAAATCGTTTGAACAGCTACCACTTTTATTATCTTACCGCAAGGCATTCGGACGCGATGACTTTATTGTTGCCCCCTGCAATGAAGAAGCTGTCCGTTGGATAGCCAGATACCCAAACTGGCCTTATTTTGCCTTTCTTATCTGCGGAGAAAAAGGAAGTGGAAAAACACATTTAGCCTCTATATTTTCAGACTATCATCTTGACGCTAGATTATTGGACGATGATTTTTTTCTACCGGAATATGTCCATAAAGTTGTTCTTGAAAATGTAGACAAGCTAAAACAAGAAAGTGCCCTATTCCACCTCTTTAATTATATAAAAGACAGTGGAAAATTCTTACTTATGACAGCAACAAAAGAACCAGTTTTTCACTTACGTGATTTAGTTACAAGAATGAATACCGTTCCCAGGGCCGTTATATCTATGCCGGATCAAGAAGTCTTATCCATGCTTCTTATCAAATTGTTTTTAGATAAACATATACATCTTTCTCCAAATGTTTTAGAATATATTTTAAAACGTTTACCGCCTTCCTTTTTATTGGCCCAAAAACTTGTTGATAAAGCAGATAGTCTTTCTCTTAGTCAAAGTAGAGCCATTACCATTCCGTTAATAAAAGAAGCTCTGGATGATGTGTTATCTTTCACTTCATTAAATGAAGAATCAACACACGAAGATAATCAACTTAGTTTATTTGACATTTAATTTAGACAATTTTTTGATACGCTATTTTATAACTGTTTTCATTTTAAATAATCACTTTGAACAGCTTGATTTGATAGTATTTTAAAATATTTTTTAAAAAAAGTATTGACAGGGCAAAATAATCGTGTTATGCTAGTTAAAGAAGAAAAAATTAGACAAAGGAAAGTACTATGACTATTACCGAAACATTATCTAACAGTGAAAGCACTGCCGCTTTCAAAGAATCATTTGAAGCGGATACAACTATTAGCTTTTCTTCCGGTCTTGAAGCCAAAAGAAACGATTACCCCGCCAGCGAAGCTACTTTGTCCGAGAGTTTAAAAGTTGAAAATTCTCTTCCTCCAATTATTGAAATTGCCAGAAACTCTCGTTAAAAATTTATCTTGCATTTTTTTACAATTTGTTGTAAAAGTAAGGTATGCCGATTTAGCTCAGTTGGTAGAGCAACGCATTCGTAATGCGTGGGCCAGGTGTTCGAATCACCTAATCGGCACCATTACCCCCTCAAAACCAACGTTTTGGGGGATTTTTAAAAGAAGACAAAGAAGAATAAATAACCAAAAAAGATTAACTTTTTTTATTGTTTGAAGAAATATTACGAAAATAAAAACACTTTAAGTTGTTTTAGTCATCAAATACCACTTGCATTTATTTTTCAAATAGTGTATTTTAGTATAGTAGCTACTTTTTATAATATCAATTACTGCCAATAAAAACAAATTAAACTTTAAACACATGCATACTAAAAACAAAAAATTAAACAATCAACTCCCTTATCCCAAAGCCATCAACCATATATTAAATACATGGCAGAATCCTTCTCATCAAAAAGATATTATTTTTAATTCATCTATTTTAGTTGAAAAAGATGATATCCTAAAAGATACGGAAAACGAATCCGATTTTAATATCATCCCCATTGAAAAACCCATTCTTAAAACCAGAACCCGCCTTAATTTAATTAAAAACAATCAAAAAAGAAAAGAAACTCTTGAAATTTTGGCCAATGAAGAAACTTATTTACCATTAATGCAAGAGTTTATAAACCAAATAAAACAGCTTCGTTTTTATAATGATGCATTGATTTACAACTCTTTAAATACGCCATCTTTTTCCAACATTACAAAGATATTAGATGGATATACCTTATACAATAAAAGCGTTCAACTTGTTAAAGAGTTAGATGAAGATATTTTTATTGCCCGTAACATTAAAAATTCTCATATAAAATATTCAAAGACATTTGCCGATACCCTTATTCGCTTACGGATACTAAAAGAAAAAAGCGTATCTTATCAAACAGAAAATTTACAAAACCTTTCAGATAAAGAGGATAAAGACTTTTATTTCAAACGTCCCGCAAAAAGAATTCATCCGGATTTACCGTTCGGTGTTCCACTTTCCAATACCCATCAAGATACATCATCATCTTTAACCGAAACGCAATCTTTTAAGCATTGTGTTATATCTCAATTAAGACCTTTTACTCATGATACGCACAAACAATCTTTTTTCATCTCAAATTTATTAAATCATGCACAAAATTATACCCGTACCTATCTGACATCAAAAGAGATTCCTTTCATCCTTTATTCATATGATATGTATATCCGCTTTGAAAAAGATGCCCGAGAAACAGCTAAAGCATTTATCACCTCAACTACTCAAGAAAACAACACTTGTTCTTGTTATCTTAAAAAATTATATGCAGAATGTTTTAAACCCATCTTTATGCAAGCACTTAAAACAAAAAGAATTTTTCTTGAAAGTGCTGTTTATAATGCACAGTTTGAAGAAGAAAAACAACAATTAGCTTTGGTTATTTCAAGTTGGAATAATTTGACTGATTGTATTTCTAAAAACGAAAAAAAACATAAAACCAGCGAATGGAAAAATTTCATACAAGCAACCGATATCGGTAATCTTAAAGAAATGGAAAATCATTGGTACACATTTGTTAAAAAATATACACCCCAAGAACAAACACATATAGCTTATTTTGAATTTATAGAAGCATTTTATAAAAAAGCCTATCCACTCCCATTTTTTCCTAAAAAAGAGATGCCTTTAACAAAATCTTGCTTAGATATTTTAATTTATAACATTAAATATATTGAATTTTTACATTTACGTTCATTATTAAAATGGGTTCTTAAAGCCGTTTTAGTTGAATTTCAAACAAACGTAACCATGCCCATGATAAAAATCGGAATGAAGGCGTTATACGACTCTATCAATCCCGAATTAGCCTTAACAGAAAAAAATATTTTTAAAATTTATCAAAAAACACTGGACAAAGAACAATACTTAAGTAATTTAGAAATTAAAAATTTAAAAGAAAAACCGGCAAAAATTTCAAAAGAAGATTTATTAAAAGCTGAAAAAGCACCTGACAAAGATGGTAATTCCGCTCTCTTACTAAGTATTAAGGCAGATGATTTTTCTTTATTTAAAAAACTACTTAAATCAGGTCTTAATCCCAATTTTGGCAACAAAAGAGGAGAAACCACCCTTATTTTGCTCGCAAAACTAGAGAAATTTTCTTGGATAGAAACACTTTTAAATTATAATCTTAAACTAACCACCAAAGATTTAAATAATCTAACTGCCATTGATTATTTAGAAAAACTTAATCAAAAGAGTCTGATAAAAAAACTTCATCATAAAAACACCAATTAACCAATAATTGCAAATAAAAAGATAAAATATATTCAAAAAAAGCTTTTAACTTTTTTAAATAGTTGCTATACTTTACAATTATATTTTATGAAAAAGGGGTTTTTAATGATTACAGTTGACTTTCAAAAAACAGATAAAACAACACCGATTAAAATCTTTGCAATAGATACAAAATCACTTAAAACAAACTACTTGCCCAAAGCTGATTTAGACCTTGTTAACAAGGCTCTTCTCCAATCTGCTTTTAAAGCTGAAGAAGGCGAGATCGTTTCTGTTTTTACCAAAGAAAATCAGATTATAATCGTTGGAACAGGAACAGAAAAATCACCTCTTTCATTTGAAAAAATAGGAGGAAAGCTCTCTTCCCGCCTAACAAAAAAAGAAGCTACTTACTATACAAACGGGAAACTAGGTATAAAAGAAATAGAAGAAGCTACAGCTGTTGCACGCGGTATATTGCTTGGTTCCTATAAGTTCAACAAATATATAACAAAAAAAGAAAAAAAAGAAGAATTACAAAAAATCACTTTTATTTTAAATGACACTGTGAAAGCAAAAAATAATTTTAAAAATTATTTACCTGTTATTGAAAGTGTTTATTTGGCAAGAGATTTAAGTGCCGAACCGGCCAATTATTTGACCCCTGCCCTGTTTGCCGATTGTATAAAAAAATTAAAAACATCAGGATTGGAAATTGAAATTCTTTCTTTAAAAGAATTAAAGGCTAAAAAATTCGGCATGCTTTTATCCGTTGCACAAGGTTCACAAAACGAACCTAAAGTCGTGATTATGAAATGGATAGGTAATTCCAAGAAAAAATCTTTTGATATTGGCCTTGTAGGTAAAGGTGTTACCTTTGATTCCGGAGGCATTTCACTTAAACCGGGTGCGGGAATGGGTGATATGAAACAAGACATGACAGGTGCAGCTGTTGTTGTTTCCGCTTTACGAGCTTTTGCCTTGAGAAAAGTTAAATCAAACGTTATCGGCATTGTCGGATTGGTAGAAAATATGCCGTCTGGTTCCGCAACTCGTCCCGGTGATGTTGTTACTTCTTTATCCGGTCAAACGGTTGAAATTTTAAACACAGATGCCGAAGGACGCCTTGTTTTAGGCGATTGCCTTTGGTACATCCAATCACAGTATAAAGTTACTAAAATTATTGACTTAGCAACGCTTACCGGTGCCGTTATGGCTACGCTTGGCGAAGAATATGCCGGTCTTTTCTCCAATGACGATTCTCTAGCAGATTCAATTAATATAGCCGGTAAAAATGTATCAGAAGAAGTCTGGCGGTTACCCGTCAATAAAGCTTATGATAAAATGATTAAATCAGATATAGCAGATATGAAAAATATCGGCGGACGGTTAGCCGGTGGTAGCACGGCAGCCTGTTTTTTACAACGTTTTATCAAAAAGGGAACCGTTTGGGCTCATCTTGATATTGCAGGCGTTGATAAATTTGAAACATCCAGACCCACAACGCCTAAAGGAGCAACCGGTTGGGGCGTCAGACTGCTCAATGAACTTATAAAATAGAATTAAAATGAATCCACTATTAAAAAAATTAGAACATCTCAAATCGTTAACAGCTTTTTTAATGGTAGCCGATTGTTTAAATACAATTACAAACATCTTCATATCCACATTTTTAGTTGCCTATTTTTTTAAAATTGTAGGACAAGATATTTTTTCTATATCCTCTTATTTTATAATCTTCTATATAATTACACTCATTTTGGCCATATTAACAGGCTCTTTTATAAAAGGGGGAAAACGTCTATTACTTTATCGTATCGGCATTATTTTAAATTTTATAGCACTGGCTTTAATTATGATATTAAAAGAAAATATCATCCATTATCTGCCTTTATCTGCAATATTAACCGGTTCAGCATTGGCATTAAAAGCATTCACTTGGAATCTGATGGTATCTGAAAACATTCCCAGAACCAAAATGATTTCTTTTCGTGGATTTTTAAATACGATAAAAGGATATGAAAAATTTTCTGCACTGATTTGTTTTAGCTTTTTAATAGCATTTATAGGAACACTTTTATTTGTATTGATGCCGGATAAAGGAACCTTTATTTTTTATAATTTTTGTTGTGCCAGTGCCGTTAAAATTTTTGATTTAACAGCAGAAGTTAATATGTTTAATACTGCTAATATACAAGCAATTCGCTCTCGCTTTAAAACGGAATATTTTGCCGCCAGAGAAGTCTTTTTAAACATTGGTCGTATCACAAGTTTTTCAATTTTGCTTTTATTGTCAGTTTTCTTTGGTTTTGATGGATTGAAATATTTTATTTTGCTTTTGCTCTGTTTTTGGTTTTTAATGGGCTACAATGCATTTTTCTTAAATAGAAAGTTATTAAAAGAAGATTGGTAGGTTATTTGACAGGTTTAACTGAGTATATTACAAAAGTCGTGAGAGAAAATTTATGTTTACGTTATTAATAGCTTTTATTGCACCGATGTTGCATGCGGCTTCAAATATCTTAGATGCTCGTGTTTCTAATTTTTTATTTAAAAGCAATTCTGCGACCATTTTTTATTTAGGGATTACAAATTTATTTGTATTACCATTTTTAGTTTTGTTGGGTGGCATTGAAATTTTAACTATATCTGTTCAAGGGTTGCCTATTTTATTTGTTGTTGCATTGTTTGAGATTTTGTATCAAATACCTTATTTTAAGTCGTTAAAAAGGATTGACACTTCCGTTGTTGGTGCAATGTTTTCTTTAGGAAAGATTTTACTTCCAATTTTTGCGTATATCATTGTGGGTGAACAGCTGTTTTTTTGGCAATATGTCGGCTTTTTTATTATTATTGCAACAACCTTATTTTTAAATTTGAAAAAAGGTGTTTCTATTCAGATTAATTTTGCTTTTTATCTAATGTTGATTGCTTCATTGATGGTAACTCTCAATACTATTTTTTCAAAAAAAGCCTTATTGGAAATGAATTGGTTAAGTTTTAGTTTTTATTATATTGTATTTTCAGATATCTTTTTATTTTTAGCATTATTATATCCTAAATTTTTTAAGAATATTAAAAAAGATTTTAAGGTTTTTAAAAAGAATTTTTCACTTTTATTTTTATTATCTTCATCCAAAATTGCTTTAAATTTGATATTATTTTCAATTGCTAAATAAATAAACCCTATTATTGTTGAACCATAGCAGTTAAAAATCTCATAGTCTTGCAAATCATAACCCAATATATCACTAAACTTATTTAAACATTCTTTATCTCTTTCTCCTTCAACAAATAAAAATGTTTTAGAAAGATTGAACAACAAATCGTTAACTTTTGTTATTCCTAGTTCACTTATTAATTCTTTTGATATATTCTCATTATTATATAATTTATTTATAACTGTACCATTTGAGGTCATAGATACATTATACAAATTATTCCAATCCGATGAAATCATATATGGACTATGTGTTGTAATAAAAACATATATATCTTTCTTTGATAATTCATTTAAATCATCTCTAAATTCCTTTTGCGCCTCTGGATGTAAAAAAGCTGCAGGTTCATCAATCAACAATACATCACCTGGTTTTAATATATGCTTAATGAACTTATATGTTAAATACCATCTTCTTCCTAGACTAGTTTCATTAAAATTAATCATTTGTCCATTTTTTTCTATAACAAATAATTCTATTTTACTATTAATTTTTATAATGTATCCTTGAACTTCATCCTTATCAAAATTAAATTGAATTTTATTAAAAAAACTATTATTAATCTTATCTTGAATTATCTTTTTTCTTTCATCTTTAATTTTATCTAATTCAAAAATTGATTCATCATTTTGATAAACGTTTAAATCTTTAAGAAAATTTTCAATAGCATTTAAAATAGGATTAGTATTATAAAAGCTATTAGTTAGATTATTTCTATTATAAATATCTTTTTGAAATAACATTGTATTTTCATTATCAATTAAATAACATTTTCTTTTCACATCATTTTTAATTTGTACAAGAAAGGAATTAAAAACAATATCAACTTCTGCATTTAATGAATAATCTTTTCTTTCATCGGAATCTAATATTTTACTAATTAAATCACTTTTTTCTTGAAAGCTTTTTGAGAAATGCTCTTTCCTTAGGACTGTCATCCCATAAAAAACCGAAGTCACCGCATACAATAAGGTAATCCCCTCTTTTAAGCTTTCTTATGGAGCTGTCACTGAAGCGCTCTATCTCACCGTGCATATCGCCTGTTACGTAAATCATATATTCATTTTACAGAAGAAAACGGATTTTCCTCTGTTCCCTTTCTCATTTTGTGTTATTCTTAATAAAAAAGCCTTTACAAAGGCACATAATAATTGATATAATGTAGTATAACACACAAAATATATTTTGTAAATTGATTTAAGGTGTATGTATGAAAAAAATAATCTGTATTTTATTTTTGTATTTGCTAAAAACCTTAAAACTATATTATTTAGTCCAGCACAAACTATTGATAAAATTAGTATTGATTCAACCATTTTTTATAAAATTAATCAATAATTTTAATTTTAGCGCCAACAGCACTCAATTTTCCAACAATATCCTCATATCCTCTTAAAATATGTTCTGCATCTTCAATAACTGTTGTTCCATCTGCTATTAGAGCTGCTAGTACTAAGCATGCTCCTGCTCTTAGGTCTGTTGCTTTTACTATTTTTCCTACTAATGATGTTGGGCCATTAATTATTAATTTGTTTTCTCCTAGTTTTAATAATGAATTATCGACTGTTAAAATT
>CALCTR010000014.1 GCA_937906925.1 uncultured Alphaproteobacteria bacterium | reverse complement strand
TGTTCCAAAGTTGTGGATATAGATCAATGACAAAGTTAGATTTAGGAAATAATTTTTTTAAGCGGTTTAAAGGAAAACAATCTAGTGCAAAATTTTATAAATGAATTGTCCAAGTATTTAGAAAACAATCTTGGAAATGAAAAAACAGAAACACCTATATTAGATGAAATATTATCTAAAAACCAGCTAAGTACTGCAAATGAGAATTCTATCAGAGGGAAATTTGATGAGGTGATATTAAAATATGCAGAACAAAAATTTAGTAATGAAGCAATGTATTTTGTAAAAGATAGTAAAAAAGCATATTGGGCAAATAACGCAAGGCATTATAATAACAATGTTTTTGCAGTATTAAAGGTAGAAAACAATAAAATAGAAGAAATGGAAATAAGCAAAAAGGATATGCCTAAAGATATAGTAGTAAATGATGTTTTTCAAATAAAAAATAACAAATATATAATAGATAAAACAGCAACAGCAGAATTAAAAGAAGAAATAATGAACATAGCAAAAGAAATTGTAAACAAACAAGATGAAAAGCTAGCAAAACACAGAAAAGAAGGTCATTTATATATGGTAAGTGAAGAACTAGAAAATAATCGTTTTTTATTAGATTTAACAGAAAAATCAAAAATAGAATTTGAAGAAACTAATATTCCAAAAGACTTGCTAGATAAAGCCACAGAAGGTGCAGTACTACAATATATTAATGGAACTTATGAATATTATTCAGATGATGGTTTAGATAGAATGGATAATATATCAAAAGATTATAGGGGAGATATATTGGGAGAAAAAGACCTTTACATAATATGAAAAATATGATAAAATATGTAAAAATTAAATGTAGTGGAGAAAATTATGGAGTTAAAAGACGTTATCACTACGATTATCATTATTGCAATGGTAGTTGTCATTGGTGTGTTGATGATTAATATGTCCCAACTTTGGATGCAGGAGGACGGTATTATTCAGGGATTCATCGAAGATATTTTTGACCTTGTTACGACCAAGGTAGAAACGATGATTAAGTAAAAGAAAACAAAAATTTTAAATCCGCATTTTTTGAAACTTCCGTAACAAAATCCGCCTTAATCAACCTTAAACTCTTATCATCTTTAAAACTATCTCGCTCCAGTTTAACAAGATTTTCTGTTTCAGCTTCAAGTAAAACAGGGCAATAAGCTAAAAAACCGGCCCCCGTCTTTTTTAACTTATTGACTCTTGCTGATTTTAGCTTCGGATTTCTTTGCAGATTATCCTGCCCCACTTGTTCCAGATTTTGTGCTTCAAACTCTTTAACACCTAAAGAGGAAAGGCAAAAATCGCCCGTTTCAATTAAAGAAGGCACACCCATGTGTTTTAATTTTTTAAACTCACAAAGGCAATAATCACCTATTTTTATTAAATTTTTTAAAATAAGCTCCTCCAGATTCGGGCAATTAGAGACACTGCTGTTTTGGCAATAAAGTAAAGAGGGAAACTCCATCTTTTTTATCTGAAACAGTTTGGTAATACTACCGATACCTACCCGTTCAAGCTGAGGAGCGGATAATAATTCTGCCTGATTTAGCCGGCTTAAACAATGACTGCCTACCTCTTTTAAAGAAAAGAAAATCAGCGTTTGAATTTTTTGTAATCCGCAAAAACTGTTTGACCTCATTTTCTGCAAAGAATAAAAAGCCACCTCTTCTAAATTCGGACACTCCGCCACAAAAGTATCTTTAACCTCTTGCACATGATTAGCAACTATGCTTTCAAGATGCGGACACATATAAAACGCAGGCCCTTCAAAAACATTAACCCGTCCCATATCTGCCACTTGTATCGTCGGATGCTGGCAAAACACATTTTTGGCAACCCGCGTTGTCGTCTGTAAATAAAGATGCGTCAGCTGATTGTTTTTAGCCGTTAAAATTTTCTTCCCATCTACATACAGTGATTTTTCATCTCCGCACCTAGAAATACGCAAGGTTTTACCCCTGATTTCATCATCAATCAGCTCTGCTAAATTTGATTGATTTTTTGTGTTTAACGCCTCATTTTCCTCTTGTTGCTTAGACCCATTTAAATGAGGCAATAACGGACTTTTGACACATCTTGTTTTTAAATCAATGATAAAATCATCCACCACCCATTCATAATCTTTATCCAAATAGGTTACAAAACCGTTTTGAATATAAAATCCGTCACCAAAATAAACCTGTTTTGTTTTGGTATGAATTTTAAAAATTTGCCCATCCTGATACACAAAACCGGCCGGCACATTTCTCTCCCCTGATGAAAAATCAACCTTAAAATATCTCTTTAATGCAACTGATAACCCCTTGATAATATTATCCGGATTAGAATTAAACGTATTATCCGCCCCCTCAATGCCATGATTATAGCGGTTAACAATTTTGATAAATCCGCCCTCTTTTAAAATCTGGATAGATAACACCGACAAGGCATAGGCATCATCTATTTTTTCTTTACCCTTAAAATCAGCCCGTCTTAAATTTTCTGCACCCGGCTGAACGCAATGCAGAATATAAAATCTTAAATGTTTTGAACTGTCTAAAAACGTGCAGAGAACCTCATTTTCGTCATAATAAGAGATTGTGGCATTCTTTTTTTCTTCCGTATCAGCATAAAAAGCCTCATATCCGGCCTCTTTTAACAATTCAAAAGGGTCTTTATCCGTTTCTGCATCTTGTGTTTTAACCTGTTTTAATCCCTCTAAAAACATCAATAAAGGCTCAGCCATTCTACCCGCATATTTGACGATATAAGGCAAATTGGGAACAGCAAAAATCCCATTATCAAACCGGCGAATACTTTGGGCAAACGCCTCTCCATTTTGTTTTTTTATCAGCGTATAAACAGATTTTGTCATAAACTTCTCTTTTTATTTTATAATAAAGTCATATTGTATCATATTTTTTATTTTTTGTAAATAAAAATTGACACAAATTAACAATAAAAAAATATCTTTAATTTTAAGGCCTAATCCGTTAAAAACAAAAAACTAAATCTTGTTTTAAGGCGTTATCAAGCTTTAACAAATTCTTTATACACTGGTGGCAAAACAGCTTTTTGACGCATCAGTTGTTTGGCATTTTTCACATATTTAATACTGTTTGAGCGGCTCACTAAATTTGGTGCATACAGATTTTCAACACCTGTCTGATATAAAATACCGCGTTCAAAATGTGTTAAATTTGTCAAAATAACGGTATGCATATTGGGGTTACGCTGAATGGAAGACGTCCCAATGGCAAAGACGTTCGGCAAATACAATACTGTTGCCGAGGGTAAAGAGCAAAAACAGCCGTGAGCAACACTTTCCAAGCTCTTTAATGCCATTTGATTTAATTTTTCATCTTCACAAAAACAGCCCTCTTCTATAGATATCACATTATCCGCCGATACACTTTCTAACAAAGGACATTTTGAAAAATTAGAAAATCGGATTTCTTCCAAACAAGAGGCGATCACTTTTTTTAATCGTTTGGCTTTATAAACAGCATTATGATCCATTTTTTTAGCCGTTAAAAGAACGAGCTCTTCCACCTCATCATTCTCATACAACGCATGGGAGGGAAAAACCTGACACTTCTTAAGCGTGATATGGGTTATTTTACCCTCTTTAGAACGCAAAATTTCATTTTCTCCCGTCATTAACGAGAGAGTTCCATCTTGATTTTTAGAAATTTTAAGAGGTTCATTTTCATCAAACTCTTTTTCAATCTGATGCACCAACTTCGGCTCTAATCGCCCGCTATTTAGAATCTTTTTATTTTTTAAATCTATCAACAATGAGCCAAAAAGCTCCACCCCTCTAATTTTCATAACCGGTGCGTTAAAAGCACTAAAACAAGGGCATTCATCAAAATTATCCAATCCGATAGTTGTCAGTTTCGGAGCAATAAACATCTTTAAATTCGGGCAGTTATAAAAACAATCGTTCTTTATGCTCAATAGGTTGAGGGCCACCACAATGCGGGCCTCTTGCTCCTGATAAGAACCCTCTTTTAAATATGTATCCCAGATATATAAAATACCCTCATCACTTTTTTTCATCTGCTTAGAAATCCTTTAAACAAATATACTTTTCCTATCTTACCACAACGGATAAAATTTGTCAATGTTTATAGCCGTATTTGTTTTTTAATGCTTAGAGCCGTCTTTATAAATCATTGCTCTAAAATAAGAAACAGGTTTTTTATCGCGTCTGACGTTCATCTGATCCATATCTTGCAACAACAAGCGATAATTTTTATGTTTCTTTAAAACCTGCAGACGATTTTTAAGCTGTGGCGTATAAAGATGTCTTAATGCCTCTGTTTGATGCAAAAATCCCTCACCCGTAACCTGCAGATTTTCAGCACTTAAAACCTCTAATTTATCATTTTCACATAAACTATAATGCCCCACCTCTTCTAAAGCCGGTAAGAGCAAGCGTTCTGCCCCGATATTTGCAAAACAGTTATCTCCCACTTTTTTTAACTCAGATGCCGATACTGTTTTTAAAGACGGACAATTTCTAACATTGCCATCCATCATTTCTTTGGTATTTTGCAGGTGAACCTCTTCCAAATGCTTAAATCCTTGTATCACACCGGCCGGTAAACGCTCCACGCCTTTTAGAAAAATACTTTTAACTTTATTATTTCGCACAATCAAAACAGGCTCATTATCAATCATATAAACATCCGCCTGCGGGTATGCGGACCGCTTAACGGTTATATCCTTAGCCTTATTAAACTGATTATTCAAAATGACTTTTAAAGGCGTGTTGTTAAGATCCGTTTCTCTTAAAAAATAAGACACCAGTTTAGGCGTTGCAAGAAGCAATTCACAATTACTGCAAAAAGATCTATCCTTATCCTCTTCAGAAAACACAACCCGTTCCAATTTCGGTGCATTTACAACACACCTTGTTTCAAACGAGCATAAAAAGCCATTACCTGCTTCCACCAAATTCGGCAAATCTAAACGCTTACCTTTAAATTCCCGAATAGAACAGGCCCCTATTTTTTCCACATTCGGCAAGTCTAAACTTTCCATTCCCCATGACAGAGAGTGATTGCCAATAACACGCAAATTTTTAGCACTTAAATGCTTTAAATTTCTATTCATAGAATAATTATTCAATACATCATCCGGTAAAACCTCTACATTATCAAGTGTCAAACTTTCAACCGTTAAAGGCAGACTGACGGATTTATCTCTATCAATTACTTTGGTTTCAACCAAATGCAAGGCGATAATTTTACCTTCTTTTGCCGTCAAAAGAGGGATGCCATCTACCATTAAATAAGTCAAATCCCCTTCTTGTTTAATCTGAGCTTGTTTACCGGCCAACTCTTCTTCCAAAATTTTATGAAACATATCGTATTTATCTGCGTTTAAAATTCTTTGACCGGTTGGATTTAAATTCACCAACAAATTGGCAATATGAAAAATGCCCTTTTCATTTAACTTTGGCATCTCTATTTGAATATCACTATCCGTTCTGAGAAAAGACCGATCTATTTCTTCACACGCGGGGATATGCACATATTTTAAATTCGGACAATCATAAAGCGTTTCCCCAAACAATTTTTTCATATTTGGGGCAATAAACTCTTCCAAACTGTCTGAGACAGACAAAAAATTATAACCCCATCCCAAATCCTCTTGCCTTGTGGTTAAAGAAATAATTTGCCCCTCTTTTATTTTTAAAACCTCCTGCCCGTCGGCATACAAAATTTTGCATCCGTCTTTTGTTTTAATCTGCAGTTTTTTATCTTTAATTTCTTCTTGAATAAGTCGGTATGTAAAATCTGAAGAACCGGCTGTTACAATCACTTTTTTTGTCTTCAAGTCCAAAATCAACGTATCAACCATAATCTGGGCATCTTTATTCAGCTCAACAACCGTGCCGTTTCTGACATAAAAGCCGTTGCCAAAATACACATTGGAAAACTCTTTATGATATTTAATAATCCGATTATTTTGAAAGGTATATCCCACCGGCAAGTTAACCACAGGCGTTGAAAAATCAACCCCGAAAAACCGCTTTAAGGAATCAGATAGCCCTAAAATAATATTATCCGGATTGGAGTTAAATGTATTATCACACCCCTCAACTGTATGATTGTATCTGTTTTTAATAGAGATAAAACCGCCTTTTTTTAAAATCTGGATAGAAATAACCGATGTGCCATATTCATCTTCCCGCTCTTCTTTGCCCGAAAAATCTTCTCTTTTAAGCTTATCGGCACCCTCTTTAATGGCATGAACAATATGATAGTTTATATGGCGAGCAGGATCTTTAAACGTACAAATATGTTCATCTCTATGTGTTATGGGGTTAACGCCGTAATAATTCATTGTAGAATTTTTCTTTTCTTCTGTATCGGCAATAAAAGCATGATAGCCGGCTTTTTTAAGCAGGGTCAACGGCTCTTCATAGACACCGTGTTTTTCTTCTTCCGCTTTTTTTAACGAGCGCAAAAATCCCATAATGGGAACAGCATTGCGACCCGCATATTTAACGATATCCACGATACCTTCTATTTCAAAAATACCGGAGTCATAATTACGAATAGCTTTTGCAAACGCTTCACCGTTTTGCTTTTTTATCCTGTCATAAACCGATTTTTCTTTTGCCATTAAATGCTCCTTTTCCTTACCTCTTTTATTATAGCACAAAAACATCCTTTTGCATAGCAATAAAAAAATAACAATTAAAAATCAAATAGTTAAATGGAAAATTTTTATTTTTCACCCTTTAAATTTTGCTTGACAAAAAGAACATAAAAAGGTATGCTTTAAAAAAATATAAGGCAAAAAAATGCAATTAACAACCAGTCAACGACGTATCTTTTTTAACTGTTTCAGACAGATGCTTTATTTTATTTTCTCCTTAGGATTTGTGTTTTTTTTAAGGGTGTTGTCGGCTTTTTATCGGGATAAAACCTTTTTGGAACACGGCATTGTTGAAAATTTGCAGTTATTGCTCTTATCTCTAGGGGCGTTTTCTTTTTTGTTTCAAGGCCTGATAAATAAAAAATTCAGACCGCTTTTATATGCTTTTTCCAGTTTATTTTTATTTGCCCTTTGTCGGGAACTGGATAGTTTTTTTGAAAAAAACATCTTTTTTATCGGGTGGAAATTTGCCTATCTTTTTCCGCTCTTAAGCGGTATTTATCTCTATACTAAACGAAAAAGATTAAAAAACATTCTTCTTTTATTTTGTACCTCCCCTGTTTTTTATATGATGTGTACAGCCATGTTTATTTTTATCCCTTTGGCACAAGCCATCGGTAACCGCGGTTTTATTGCAAGTGTTTTGCCCGATGCGAGTGATGTGATTTTAATGCGTCGTTTTATTGAAGAATCTGGCGAAATTATGGCTTACTTTATTCTCTTGCTCTCTTCATTAGAGTTTTATATCTCCTTTATATACAAGTCTAAAAAATCTATTTTTCAAAAACTGTTGACAAAATAGATTTTTTCTGCTATACTCTTTTTTAAACGTTTAACAAAAAAAGGGTATCGTCATGTCAAAGAAAAAATCTCTACCGTCTTATTACAAACAGTTGTGGTCATTGGCTTTTTATTTTGCCAATCATAATTCTTGTATTACAGGACAACTGGCAAATTATATTAAAGAAAATTTTTTAACAGAAACGTATCCTTATACCGATGAAAACGGCATCACGCGAGAACTGCCTGTTTTTATTGATGAAACAAGCCCCTATAAACCCAGAAGTGTTTATTATGACAGCCGAGCAAAAGAGATTTTTATCAACCGACATAAAGCTTTTTTACGGCAAAAAGCCCGTGAGTTTGAAGAAAAAAGTGAGTTTATCCCTCTCAGACTTTTTACCCGCATATTATCCCAACGCCCGACTGAAACTGAGAAAAAACTCAAATCCTTTATTTTAAATAACTGCTTAAATGATACGATTGAAATTTCAACGCCAAGCGGTTTAAAAGAAGAGGCTTTTATTTTTAACGTCCCTCAAAATTTTACTTATAACAGCCCTATTTTAGTCAGGCGGGTCGGCATTAGGGCTTTTATTGAAAAGCATACCGATGATTTAAATCAAATAGGCATTGATTTATCCAACGCTTTATTGACAAAATATCGCCCGCATTCAGATTTACTTTATCAAACAGAAGTGGCCTCAGCTTTTTATCTAAATGATACCAGAGGAAACACTAAATTTAAACTCTATCAACTGATGGGAACCAAAGGCGTCTTTGTTCAAATGACATCTCCACAAGGGGTCTATCCCTTAGTACAAGAGCTCAAGCATAACGGCAAAAAGGGTTTTTGTCTTAAAAAAAGTGACTTAACTTATTTTGCCCATCTCTTTCTAGATGAGTTACTTGCCCTTGGCGTTACACCGGCTGCCCTTAGATGCCATACCGAAGGGGAAAATGTTGTGGAAATGACAGACAAGATGATTTATTTAAGCTCCTTTTTACGCCATTATTTAAAAACAACAACCGCTACTCGTATCACAGATATCATTTGCCAAAAGCATTTAAGGGATACTTACATTGATGTAGATAAAAACGGACAAATAACGCAAAAACCCATCTTTGCTAAAATCGGTGTTTCATTAAATGAAAAAATCAATTATGTTTTTGCCTCCCGCAAAGCGATGTATGCCTTTGTTAAAAACAACATTGACCTTATCAAAAACAACGGTGTATCACTCGTTAAATTAAACAATTTTTTAAATGAAGAAAATCAAGATATCCCTCAAGGCGAAAGCATCCCCATTTCCGATTTGGCTGAAAAATATCACCTGATACCCTTTGATGCCATCAAAAAAATACCTGAATTTAGTGATGAGACATTCAACTCTTTTGATGCAAACGGGCATATAACGGTTAAACCGTATCTATTTTTAAAACGTCAACAAAGCAAGGGCAACCTTTTAAAATATCATATTTTAAAAGAAGGTATTTACTCCTTTTTATCGCGTCATCAACAAGAGCTTAAAATATCCGACAGCATTTTAACAGCACTTAAAAACGATAAGCCTGTTTCTTTAAAAACAGATGATATGCTTTCTGTCATTGAGGTGGCCTCATTTTTAGGACGCGAAAATCAGTTTTCTTTTGTCAAACGGTTTTTATCTTATCTGGAAGAAAATCATCTCAAAGACACGTATCAAGACCCGCAAACAGGTGAGACAAAAGAGGTTTTATCCTATGCACTGGGTAAGAACGGGACAGTCGCTTTGTTTTTTAATGCAAAAGGTCTTGCCTTATTTTTAAGTAATAACACTTTTAATCTTGTAAAAATCGGCCTGAAGTTAACGGATATCCACTCAGCTTTAAAGACCATCCGCACCACACCTGATTTTTACTTAATGCTTGGAGAAAAACGAAAACTTGCCAACCAACAAAAAGCTTTAAGAAGACAAGCCCGCAAAGGAGCCTCCCATGAGAGATAACACTTACTCCCCCTCTTCTTTTTTAAGTTTATCTCACTTAGTTGTTTTGCTTCATAAATCAGGGCGGTTTAAAGAGGTATTTTTAAAAGCATTTGAAACAGCTTTATTAACAGAAACGTTCTTGCTTACAAGAACGGACGGCAGAGTTTTTAAATACCCTATTGGCCTTGTTCATGAAAAAAAAGATGGCTATCCCTCTTTTTATATCCATAAAAGAGCCATCCCCTCTTTTTTAACCAATCATATGCAAACGCTTTTTGAGCTTGGTGTTGCAAAACCCTATATCCATGCGGTGATACAAAGATTTTCAACGCAAGAGACTGCCCCTCTTGTTGACACGTTAGAGGTTAAAACACTATCCTCTAACACATTGGCCAAAGAGTATTATTCGCTTTGGCAGATTGCTTCTAAATTTACCTCTAACTCTGTTATTGTTTCTCAAATAACAGATTATATCAGAGAAAATCTCTTGTTTGAAACATACAAACCTTTAACCCCCCTTCAAGAGGATGAGGCAACACAGCAAATGTTTTTATTTGTTAAAAAAAGCACTCGCAACACCTTATTTTTAAAAGCTGAAGCCTTACCTTATTTTTTAAAAAAACATCAAAAAACATTGCAAAATCTTGCCCGTCAGTTAGAAGAAAATAACGATATTATTTCGCTGAGAGGGTTTTCAAGATATTTAGGCTTTTCTTTATTAGAAAATGATCTTAAAAACTTTATTTTAGAGCATATTGATGAAAAATATGAAATAACGCTTCCGACAGGGGAAACGCGTTTATTGCCGATTTTTGAATATATTTCCAACCGCAACCACACAAAACGGCTGATTATTCATAAAACAGCTATTCCCATCTTTATCAAACGTCATCGGGAAACCTTGGAAAAAATGGGTGTTCCGGGTCTTGATATTTTATCTAAAGATTTTGTGCAAAAAAGCGGTTATCAAAAGGGTCTTCTCTCTTTAAGAACCATAACGGCCCGTTTTGGTAAAGGTAAATGGTTTTTAGACGCCTTATACAATCAGGTTGATGCTGATTTTAAAAATCAAAAATACAATGATTTATTCTTAACCCGTTTAAAAAACGGCAAAATGCTTTATTTCATCAAAGAAGAAGATTTACCCCTCTTTGTTGAAAGATATACAAACTGGCTTCAAATGCAAGGCGTTTGTGCCAAAAGTCTTGCTCTTATTTCAAGCGGGAAAGAACTACCCAGAAAGGAAGCCGGCACTCTCACCTTTCAAGATTTAACCATTTTATTAAAACGCAACAATCAGCAGATAAAACCCCTGTTAAACATTATTAAAGAGCAGCATTTATCTGACACTTATGAAACAACCGATGATAAAGGAAACACCGTATCCCTGCCTGTTTTTACATTGATTTACAGCAAAACATCATCTTCGTTTCAACCTAGATTTGCCAATAAAGAAGCCCTTTATGCTTTTATACAAAATCAAAAAGAGCTTTTTATCGCACATGGCATTCGTCCGGAGTATATCCAGCACCTGCTCAGCCACAACAAAACACTGCCTTACGCACCTGATTATGTTTTTATTACTGAGTTTGTAAAGATGTGCGGTCGGGCGGGCAAATCCGGTCTTTCAAAATTCATTAAAGAAAATTATTTAAATGATACGGTTACCTCAACGGATGAATATGGGCGTGTTATGACGCGTCCGCTCTTTGTTTATATGCAAAAACCCAGTCAAAAATATGCTAGTTACGCCATTTATAAAAAAGACATCCCCCTCTTTATCAAACGCCATTATCAAGAGCTGGGTATCAGCCCGATTATGGCGTATAAATTTTTAAAAGAAACACCCATTCAAACACCGGATGATAACTTTATCACTGCTTCGGCACTGGCCTTTTTGCTCAAAATACCGGCAAATTCCAAAGCCTTAAGAAACAAAATCACCACCTCTTTTATGGCTGAAAAATATACCGTTGAAACACCCAACGGCCCCGTTGCAAAACCGTTTTTTATCGTCGGGAAAAGAAAAAACAACACAGGATATGCCTATTATTTTGATATCACTTTGTTAAACACTCTTTTAATCAATAAAAGAGCTGATTTAATTGAACTGGGTGTTTCATCCAAAACACTCACAGATTTATTAAGACAAAGCTATCAGGATAAAGATTTTTATCTAAAACCGTTGAAAAGATTCTACCAAACAGCCGAAAAAACAGCTCTTAGAAAAAAACGGGCTCAAGAACGCCAACGCTCTTAATATGAAAGAAAAAAAGATGACACGTATGCCTTTATCAGATGACATTTTATCCACCGTTTTTGATCTTTATATGACCAGTATTAAAGATTTATACGTTCGTTTACACAAACGGGCAGATACCCATCATATTTTGTCAGATTATATCAAAGAAAACTTGATGGATGAAACGGCCTTATTTCAAATGGCGGATAAAACAGTCAAAGAACTGCACTTATTTCACACCCGTAAAAAAGGCAAAAAAGCTCCCCTTTATATCTTGACAAGTGCCATTCCCTCTTTTTTAAAAAAGCATACAAATGAGTTGGTTAAACTTGGCATTCCACGTGAAAATATTTATGCCGCATTAGGGCTTATTTCAACCCATCAGGCAACAGATGATAAAAGTCAGCTGGTCCAGCTTTGGAATATAACCATGCGTTGTACCAGAAACTCTAAAATCGTCAGCCGTCTTTCTGATTTTATCAAAGAAAAATATCTGCTTGAAACTTATTCATCAACCGATTCTAATGGGAATACAACTAAAAAGCCTCTCTTTGTTTTTGTTAAACACAAGGTGGGAAAATGTGCCGTTTTTATGAAAAAAGAGGGCGTTAAAACCTTTTTAGAACGCCACAAAGATGAAATTCAAGCCTACGCCCGCATGATTGAAGCTGAAAATGAGTTTGCCTCTTTAAGATATTTAGCCTCATATTTAGGTAGTTCCAATCTGAATAAAAAGTTGTCTGAATTTATCTTGCATCATATAGACGAAACCTATGAAGAACAGGATGAAAACGGCCGGTTAATCAAGCAAAAAATGTTTGCCTTTCTTCCGGTACTTGAAACCGGAGGAAAAATATGCTATGATAAATAAAATCCCCATTTCCCGGAGGTAAACTATGGAAAAATCCGGAACCCCTGTGAAGCGCACAGAAACCGGCTTCGGCAAAGTAAAAACCGTAACGGCAAAGGCAAACCGTGTCATCAATACCATCGGTGTCTGGCTGTACCGGCTGCGCAAGATCATCATGGCTGCTCCTGTGGTGTATTACGCTCTGAAGCTGGCAAGCTACAACAATACCCATCTCCCCGAACAGGTGGGCATCAATCTCCAGTCCACGGGAGAATTCGCCCAGACCGTTTCCCGGAACATGGCTGTAATGGGTCCTCTCGTTCTGACTGCTACCTGTCTGGTACTCATGTTCTGCTCCCGGAAAGCCATGTACTCCTGGGCAATTTCCATTTTCACCCTTGCACTTCCCCTGCTGCTGCTTTTCAGCAATGTATATCCTGCATAAATCTCCCAAAGGCTTCCGAATTCGGAAGCCTTTACTTTTTTTCGGACGGCCAATGGCCGCCCCTACGGCAGATTTTTTACCGAACATAATCATGATGCGATCGTTTT
>CALCTR010000013.1 GCA_937906925.1 uncultured Alphaproteobacteria bacterium | reverse complement strand
TTTGCAACTTTTTCTCAAGAACAGGTTGATAAAATTTTTAAAGCAGCTTCAGTTGCTGCTTGTTCCGCTCGTATTCCTTTAGCCCAAATGGCTGTAAAAGAAACGGGTATGGGTATAGTTGAAGATAAGGTTATCAAAAACCATTTTGCATCCGAATATATCTATAACGCTTTTAAAAATGAAAAAACATGTGGCATTATTTGTCAAGATAAAGAACAAGGATTTACCCGCATTGCAGAACCTGTCGGAGTCATAGCCGGTATTGTACCGACAACAAATCCGACTTCTACCGCTATTTTTAAAGCTTTAATCGCTTTAAAAACAAGAAACGGTATTATTTTTGCACCACATCCACGAGCCAAAGGCTGTACCAATGAGGCTGCACGCATTGTTTTAGAAGCAGCTGTTAAAGCTGGAGCACCTGAAGATATTATCGGTTGGTTGGATGAAATTACACCGGCTGTTACGGGTTATTTAATGGGCCACAAAGACATTGCCTTAATTTTAGCAACAGGCGGTCCGGGTATGGTTAAAGCAGCCTACAGTTCTGGTACACCGGCTATCGGTGTCGGTGCCGGTAATACACCAGTCATTATTGATGAAACGGCAGAATTAAAAATGGCTGTTAGCAGTGTTGTCATGAGTAAAACGTTTGATAACGGTATGATTTGTGCTTCTGAGCAAGCTATCGTTGCTTTAGAACCTGCTTATGACGCCATTAAAGAAGAGTTTGTCAAGAGAGGTTGTGTATTCTTATCTGAAAAAGACAGAAAAAAATTAAAAGAAGTTGTTTTTATTGATGGTAAATTAAATGCCGGCATTGTCGGTCAACCGGCTTATAAGATTGCAGAAATGGCTGGTATCAAAGTTCCATTTGAGACAAAAATCCTTATTGCTGAATCCGATAAAATCAGCGATGACAATCCTTTTGCTCATGAGAAACTTTCTCCGGTTTTAGGATTTTTTAAAGCCAAAACATTTGAAGAAGCTGTTAAAATGGCACAGGAGTTAATAGTTTTAGGTGGTGCCGGCCATACGTCAGTTTTATATACAGCTGAGAAGAATAAAGACCGTATTGATCTGTTCTCAAAAACTTTAACAACAGCCAGAACGCTCATTAATATGCCGGCATCACAAGGTGCAATCGGTGATCTTTATAACTTTAGATTAGCTCCGTCTTTGACACTGGGTTGCGGTTCATGGGGCGGAAATGCAGTCAGCGAAAATATAGGAGTAAAACATTTAATGAATATTAAATCCGTAGCAGAACGCCGTGAAAATATGTTGTGGTTTAAAACACCGGAGAAAATTTACTTCAAACGTGGATGTTTGGATTTTGCTTTAGCCGAATTACAAGGACACAAAAAAGCATTTATTGTTACAGATAAAACAATGACACAAATCGGTGTTACCGCTCGCGTTGCCGGTATTTTAGAAAAAAACGGTATGCGTTATGAAGTTTTTGATCAAGTTAAACCGGATCCGGATTTATCAACTATTGACTTAATTTTAGAACAAGTCAGACGTTTTGAACCGGATGTTTTTGTTGCTATCGGCGGTGGTTCTCCAATGGATGCAACAAAAATTGTTTGGTTGATGTACGAGCATCCTGAACTTGAATTCTCAGATATTGCTATGCGTTTTATGGATATCAGAAAGAGAATTGTGGAATTTCCAAGTCTTGGTCAAAAATCTCAAATGGTTGCTATTCCGACAACTTCCGGTACCGGATCTGAAGTTACACCGTTTACGGTTATTACAGATGATAAAACAAATCAAAAATATCCGATTACCGATTATGAAATTTTACCAAATATGGCTATTGTTGACCCTGATTTGGCCATGAGTATGCCAAAAGGATTAACGGCATTTTCGGGTATTGACGTTTTAACGCATGCTTTGGAAGCTTATACCTCTGTTTTTGCCAACAACTTATCAGATGGTCAAGCTTTAGAGGCATCAAGGCTCGTCTTTAAATATTTGCCGCGTTCATACAACAATGGAGCAGAAGATCCAAAAGCTAGAGAAAAAATGCATTACGCTGCCACATTAGCCGGACAAGCATTTGCCAACTCTTTCTTAGGATTGTGCCACTCAATGGCTCATAAATTAGGTGGTGAATTCCATGTTGC
>CALCTR010000012.1 GCA_937906925.1 uncultured Alphaproteobacteria bacterium | reverse complement strand
CTATTACACATATATCAGTAAAGGCTAAGGTTGCTATGACAGGTGAAATAACACTTAGAGGAAGAGTTCTTCCTATAGGCGGCTTAAAAGAAAAGCTGCTTTCGGCATTACGCGGGGGAATCAAAACCGTTATTATCCCAAAAGAAAACGTTAAAGATTTGGAAGAAATTCCCGATAACGTTAAAACGGGGTTAAAAATCATACCGGTTGAAGAAGCACTCAGTGTTTTATCCCATGCTTTAACACATAAGCCTAAACCTTTAAAAGAACTGGCTAATGAAGCAGAAAAAACACCCCCAAAATCGGTTAAAAAAGCTTCTTTAAAAGCAAAAAAATAAAAAACGAAACCTTAAAAACGGAAAAAGATTCATTCTTTTTCCGTTTTTTTGTGCTAAAAAGCTCTAAAAATCAATCTTTTTAAGAAAAAATATCAATTTTTTCATTTTTTATCTCTTTTTGAAAATATCATTATTTTTCAACATATTATTAGAAATATACTCAAAACACATACTATTTTAAATAAAAAAAATCTGATTTTTATTAAATAATTGAAAAAAGTTTGTTGACAATCTTAAAAAATAGCCGTTAAGATAGGGTTTGTAAGGGAGATTCCCTGTTTAACTCAAACAAAGTTCTAAAGGAGTTTATAATGAACAAACAAGAATTAATTGATGCCATGTCATCAGCATCTGGTTTAACAAAAACAGATTCATACAAAAGCTTAGAAGCTCTTATTGATGTTGTTACAACAACATTGAAAAGCGGTGATGAAGTTCGTATCACAAACTTTGGTACATTCTGTGCTACAAAACGCCCTGCAACAAAAGGTCGTAACCCACAAACAGGCGAAACAATCAAAATCCCTGCTTCATATCAACCAAAATTCCGTGCAGGTAAAGGTTTGAAAACAACAATCAACAAAAACAAAAAATAATTTATTTTTTTGTTGACATTAAAAAAAAAGGATGGTATATATGTATCATCCTTTTTTTGAGGGCGACTAGCTCAGCTGGTTAGAGCACCTCGTTTACACCGAGGGGGT
>CALCTR010000011.1 GCA_937906925.1 uncultured Alphaproteobacteria bacterium | reverse complement strand
CCTCCCATATCGGCACTAATCCTGAAACCGGCCGACAGATGAACGAAAAAACACTGGAAGTGGAATTGGTCCCGCAAGGAACTTTGGCGGAGCGTATTCATGCCGGCGGTGCGGGCTTAGGCGGTGTTTTAACACCAACCGGTATCGGCACACTTGTTGAAGAGGGTAAAAAAAAGGTTACCATTGACGGTAAAGACTATCTGTTAGAAAAACCGCTTTATGCTGATGTTGCTTTAATTTACGGGTCTAAAGTTGATCCTTATGGTAATATTTCTTTTCACGGTACAACCAGAAATTTTAATACCATCATGGCCATGGCGGCAAAACTTGTTATCGTTGAAGCCGGCGAATATATTGACACACCCATGAATCCGGATGAAGTTGTTATTTCCGGCATTTTTGTTGACCATATTATCAAATAGGAGACGGATATGGAACTTACAAAAGAAGAAATCAGGCACTTTATTGCTAAACGTGTGGCACAGGAATTTAAAGACGGAGATGTAGTAACACTCGGTATCGGAATGCCGACTTTAGCCTCTAACTATATCCCCAAAGACATCCATGTTTTTTTACAGTCTGAAAACGGAATTTTAGGTGCTTCAGGCATTCTGCCTCTTGATGTGGCTGATTTAAGCATCACAGATGCCGGTGGTAATTATGTCAGCATTAGCGGCGGCGGTTGTTTTTTTGATTCACTTACCAGTTTTTCCATGATTAGAGGCGGTCATATCAATACAACCGTTTTAGGCGGTCTGCAGGTAGATGAAGAGGGAAATCTTGCCAACTGGCTTGTCCCCGGCAAAATTGTCCCCGGCATGGGTGGTGCAATGGATTTAGTCGTCGGTGCCCAAAAAGTTATTGTGATGATGGAACATACGGCTAAAGGGTCTGCCAAAATTTTAAAAAAATGTACCCTGCCCCTAACAGCCGAACATGAAGTAGATATGATTATCACGGAAAAAGCGGTCTTTTGTGTTACAAAAAATGGTCTTGTGTTAAAAGAAATCAGCCGATATTCTTCTTTAGAAGATATTAAAGCAACAACAGAGGCTGACTTTCAGGTAGATGAAAATTTAAAATCATTTTAAAAAAGGTCCGACAGAAATTGTCGGACCTTTTTATTAGTTATCGCGTTCCCGCGTCCTTAGAATATAGCGTTCTATTTTTTCGGCCTCAGACCTTGTAAGCGGTCTTTTAATACCTTGTCTTAACTGATGGAAATACTCTTCACATCTCTCACAATCCATGGCTGTATCAAAAGCCGTATCATACCGACCGGCATTTAACAAGGGATTAGCCCCCGCTTTTAATAACGAACGGGTAACATCATAATCTTTAAGCTCTATCGCAATCATTAAAAGCGTTTTAACCGTTACAACATTGTTTTCGGGAGCCTCAGGCACAATAATCATATCAACAACAACTTGATTGGGATCTGCTCCTTTTTGCAAAAGTTTATCTACGGCTTTTAAATTTTTTGCCTTGACAGCCACTTCCAACAAGGATTTTCCTTGATGCGGTTTTGAAATATCCGCCCCTTTTAACACCAACAAATCAAACGCCTTGTGTCGTTGCTTTAAAATGGCTATACCAAGCGGGGTTTCTCTTTGCAAACCGTTAATCTTTGCTCCCTTTTCAATAAGGAGCTCCACCCCTTTTAAATTACCGATAGAAACATTCCTTAATAACTCAACCGTTAACGCCTTTGTTTGCATTAAAACCTCCCAAAAAGTGTAAAAAAACACTATAAAATATGTTTTAAGGCAAAGTCAAGTAAATTTTACATCTCTTTTCTATGAAGTAGTAGAACTTGTCAAGTAGCTCTTGCTAACACATTGACGAACAAATTTAAAATTTTATTCTTTGATTTTTGAACCAAAAATGGAGCATGTATCTTTTTCGTTTCAGATAAACTAGAATTTTTAGGCAATGCATTTAAACTCGGCAAATAAGCAAGGCGCGGAGACACGTAACATGAACCGAAATAATCACCGATTTTTTCACAAGACGACAATGACAGAACACCGATATTATACGAATTAAAACACCGGTTACCCATAACTTTTAAAAGCGGTAAATTTAAAGCCGGCATTTTACCTACTCGTCCGTTCTGATTTGAAAAGCAATTATCCTGAATAGATCTGACAGACGGCATTGCCATGCATCTGATTACAGATGAATTGATGCACCCCTCCTCCATTACTCTTAACTGTGGGGTTATAAAAACTTCTAACTCAGGACTATTTGATAAACATTTGCGTCCCATTATAACAAGATTTGGTGCTTCAAACTTTTTAATCCGACTTTTATAGGCAAGAAACAGATTTTTAAGCTCTCTTGTCTGTGATAAAAAAAGCGTTCGGAGACGATTGTATTCTACCGTCATTATTTCGGTAGAATCACCATACAACGACCAAGTGTATTTGCTTTTTTTACGAATTAAGAGACGTTTTTTTGTTTTAAACTCTTCTTCCAACACATAAGGTAAACTATCCAACGTATCAACAATAGGCAATACCTTTTTTTGTTTTAAATCTAAAATAAAACGATCAAAAATAAACTGATAATCTTTATTTATCTCAATTATTTCACCATCTTTAACATAATGCGTATCACTAAAAAAAATGCCGTTTTGCTCATAATCATAAGAAACAATAGCTCCATTTACAAACAAATACCCTTCCGGCAAAGGTTGTTGCACAGATGAAAAATCAACCTGAAAATAATGTTTTAAAGCCGATGATAACCCTTTGATAATATTATCCGGATTAGAGTTAAAAGTATTATCCGGATATTCTACCGTATGATTATAACGATTGGTTATTTTGATAAATCCGCCCCGTTTGGCTATCTGAATGGAAATCACACTTGTCGCATACACATCTTCACGACTGGGATTTAAAAAATCAGCCCGATTTAATTTTTCTGCCCCTTCTTTAACAGCATAAATGATAAAATAATTTTGATATCGCCACGGATCATCAAATGTGCATATGCGTTCATCTTTGTCAAAATAATGCCAAATGGCGTTTTGTTTTTGCGATGTATCGGCAACAAAGGCCTTATATCCGGCCTGTTTTAACAATATAAATGGATCTTTTGCCTCCCCTTCTTCTTCAACCTTGATATTTTTAAACATTTCTAAAAAATCAAGTAACGGTTCAGCCATATCCCCTGCATATTTAACGATATAAGGCAAATCAGGTATTTCAAAAAGACCACTGTCAAACCGGCGGATACTTTGGGCGAATGCCTCCCCGTTTTGTTTTTTTATAACCTCATAAACCGATTTTGTACGCATATAGTTCCTTAAATTTATTTAGGGCGTATCATATCAAAATAGACTTGATTTGTCAATTATTTTATTAAAGCTCAGAAAACAAAAACTTTAAAAAAACTGTCATTTAACCTGCTTGCGATTTTAAAAAATATCGGCTAAAAAAAACAAAAAAGGAGTTTATTATGTTTAAAATTATCACTTTTCTTTCTTTTATGTTTTTTACTTTTTGTGCCAACGCAGAAATTACCGGCTTTTGGACAACAATAGACGATAAAACGGGCAAAGAAAAAAGTGTTGTTGAAATTTACGAATATCAAGGTAAATTTTTTGGTCGGGTTGTAGACATTTTCGGCAATAAAGAAGCCACCGCAAAATTAAGAAACAACCCTAAAATTATGGGACTTGACATTATTTGGAACTTAGAAAAACAAGGCCATGAATATAAAAACGGCTCTATCTTAGATCCCCAAAAAGGTAAAGTTTATGCCTGTGAAATATGGCGTGAAGGTGAAAATCTCATCGTCAGAGGTAAAATTGCCTTTTTGGGGCGTAATCAGAAATGGTTAAAAAATACCTCTTTTCAAAAAAATGATATAAAAGAGCTTATCCCTTGTGTTATAAAACCTTAAACTATCTGAAATTAACTAATCTATTTTGAAAATTAAGGAGTAAACGCTCTAAAAACGTTTCTTTTTTGCATATTTTTTGAATATTTGCTTTATTTTTGAGCAGTACATTTCTTTTGGGATGCAGATAAAATGCCTTATCTTCATCCGTTAAATGAGAACCATAATATTCGGGATAAAACTTCGGAGCATAAAAACGCGTCATACGATTGTTAACGGCAACAAACCCCCTTTCTGCCGCCCATAAAGCCGGAGCAGAAATAAGTTGCATTAAATTAGCTCTGATAAAAACATCTCTCCCCACATATTCTAACAACGGAGCAATAAATTGTTTCGCTTTTGTCTCTCTAAACGAATAATGTCCGATGTATCTGACCACAGGTGTTAAAATCGTTTCCAAAACGTGATTATCTAACATAAAGGCCTTATCTATAAACCGCACCTTTGGTAAATGCAGATGTTTTATTTTATTATTACAACTTAAGACATACATTCCAATGTGTCTAACATTTGGAGCCAAAAAATATTCCACCGTATTATTTTTTGTTAAAAAATCTGTTGGCAATTTTTTTGTATCTGGCAGACACAAATAAGTCATGCCCTTTTTTTTATCCGCCCTAATAATCAAATTATTATCCGCATACAAGTATGTTACCCCTTTTTGGTAACGATATTTTAGGTCTTTATCTTTTAGTTCTTCTTCAAGAACTTTGGTAAAAACGGTATCCGTATCAGCTAAAAGCGGTCTAATCACCCTTTTTTTAGCATTAATTTCAAAATCTGCAATACGAAGTTTTTTAAACTTTTTCATCTGACAAACTCCTTATGATACCTTGTTGCATTTATAAGAGCCAAATTTTTATTTTTGCGATTAATCATCAAACAATTACGATTGGGTGTACCTGCCTGACACGCACTTATTGACAAAAATGTGAAGTCAACATCTCTTAACTTTGGCAGATATAAAAAGGATATGTGATAAGCCCCTTGCAAACTATCCGTTCCGATAGACGTAACATTTGGCCCTGATAACATACGTAAAGAAGTATTATTTTGCATAAAAAAGCCCGGTATTTCAGTCGTCTCATTTAAATGCATATAGACAATTTCTCCGTCAATAAACTCTAAAAACCTTTGCCCATTTGCAAGCAATACTTTGTGCCGACGCGAAAGAGCTTTTACCTCCAATTTTTTATCTTTTATTTCATTTTTAAAAACCATTAATTCTGACATGTTAAACGGTTCTATAATCGGCCTTAAGCCCTTGTATTTTAAATTTAAAACATAACAATCTACAATAAGCTCTTTATCCTTATCAATCTCATAAATAACGCCGTCTTTGGCATACGCTGTTTCACCGATAAAATAGTCATCTTTTTCCGTATGATATTTAAACAGACGATTGCCAAGAAAAATGTATCCCATCGGCAACGCCACGCCTTGATGTGCAACAATGGACGTATTAAAATATTTTTCTATAGAACGGGTTAGTCCCTTAATAATATTATCCGGATTAGAGTCAAATGTATTATCTGATCCGCAAACGGCATGATTATAACGATTGGTAATTTTAATAAACGAGCCTGATTTAACAAGCTGGATGGAAATAACACTGGCTCCATAAGCATCCTCGCGTTTAGGATGGGTAAAATCACAGCGTTTTAACTTTTCTGCCCCTCGTTTTATACAGTGAATAATGTGATAACGTTCAAAACGCGTTTTATCTCTAAAGGTGCAAAGAGCCTCTTTTAAATCAAAATATTTGCTGATACTGACCTGTTTTTCATATGTATCAACATAAAAAGCATCATACCCTGCCTCTGAAAGCAACTCAAAAGGATTTTTACCCTCATCACTATTGATTACATAGTCGCGTTTTTTTAGCTGAGATAAAAACGGTAAAATAGGCTCTGCTTTATATCCTGCATATTTAACGATATCCACAATATCCGGTATCTCTAAAATACCGCTATCATATGTTCTTAAAGCACGAGCAAAACTTTCACCGTTTTGTTTTTTTATTTTCTCATACACAAGGTCTAAAGCCATTTTATCCTCTACAGCAAAAAATGATGGCTATATTACCACAAAACCATTTATTTGTCAATTATTTTAGAATAAACAATAAGAATTCATCACTTTGCCAGCCGGACACCCTCTCACCTTACAACGGCTATTTTTTATCTTAAAACCAGACTTTTGGCTCTGTTGCATTTGCAAGATTATCAGCTCATTTAAAAAGGAGAATATTAAAAATAAGGAGCCAAAAATGAAAAATAAACTCTTATCCCTTTGTTTAATCAGCACATTCTTATATACACCCCAAGCTATTGCCCAAATTTTAACACAAACACTGACAGAATTACCCTTTACGGGAGAAATCTATCAACAAACAATGATTTTAGATATGAAACAGGAGAAAAATGACTCGCCTCATCTTGGAAAATCAGTTTTAACACGTCAAAAACAAAGTAAAGCACTTTATAAAACCCATCATCACAAAAAAGGATCTTGGGCAAATGAGTATATCAAAGCCAAACAAGAGTTTCAAAATGCAACCGGTATTTCTTATACGATTGATGCCTCTGTTTTAGGACAACGTGGTGCACCAAACGGCAAAATTACCCCTTGGCAAACACAGTATTACGGCTCCATGAACTGGGATTTATTTCAATCTGAACGCTTTGGCTCCGGGTCTTTACAGGCTGCATATACCCTTGTCAGATATTGGAATAGAAATGCCTCCATTCTTGGCAATAACATCGGCATAGCAACCGCGGTTAATGATTATACGCAAAAAGCCAATTATTTTGATCAACTCTCTTATACGCATCAACTGCCAGGTGATATGAAATCACTGAGTTTTACCATCGGTCAATTTCCTTTATACAACTTTGACGGTACAACATATAACTCCAATCAACAAATTAACTTTATTAACGAGGCCCTTTCTCAAAACCAAACAAGTCTTTATCCGTCAGCCGGTCTTGGCGGTTATGTCAGCGTTACTCCCAACAATTTAATCTCGTTATCCATGGGTTTACAAGATGCAACGAACGTTTCAGGCGACAAAATATCTTCTTCACACTGGAAGGATAAAAAATTCACACCGTTTATCAGTGCCACACTCTCCCCCACCAACAAACTGGGAGATATGCAACTTTCTGTTTTGCTTTATCATCAACCAAGTGTCCCTGAGCAAGAAGGAGATGCCAAAGGCTGGAGTTTTAACATTCAACAAAATATCGGCAAAAAACTTGCCTTATTCGGTCGGATAAATGGGGTGAATAAAGGAATAAACGGCTTTAACCAATCCTATGTTTTAGGCGGGGTTTATAATAATCCGCTTAACCGCAACGCTTTGGATCAAATCGGCCTTGCTTTAGCGGTTAATAAAATCAATACCACCGTTTTTGAAGATGCCCGCAAGGTTGAAAATGTTTTAGAAGCCTATTGGGCTTGGGGAATCTCTTCTTTTGTAACCATCACACCGGACATACAGTTTTATGTCAATCCGGCATTGAATACAAAATCAAAAACGGCAACCGTTGCCTCCTTGCGTGCCACTTTTATGTTCTAAGTCATGCTGTTTGACCGTTTAATTAAACTGATGAGTCTTATCTTTTTTTTATCAGCCGTTTGGCTGATAAAAAAAGAGATTAACTTTGTCGGAGCCAAAAATCTTTTAAACATTATCTTATCCGTTCCGTTTACGGCTTTAATAATCGGCTTTTTTTTAACAGGTGTTAATTATTTAATTCTTTCTTGTTATGATGTTTTGGGGTTAAAATATATTCATAAAAAACTACCTTATCAAAAGATATTACCTATGTCGGCCGTTTCTTTTGCCGTCAGCAATCTAGCCGGTCATATTTATGCTTCCGGCGGGGCTGTCAGGTATTTATTTTTAAATCCGCTCGGATTTAGCAAAAAAAATATTTTTCTGCTTGTTTTTTTTGAAACACTCAGCATTGTCTTAGGCCTTGCTTTAGGGTTTATTTTGGCTGTTTTTTTAGAAACTGTTAACGGTACGTTAAAAAATTATCACTATCTTTCACTTTTTTATCTGAGTGCTTTTTTAATTATCGCCGGTTTTTTGTTTTATTTTGAAGAAATTGTTAAAAAACGACGTTCTTTTAAAATCGGAAAAACAATCGTTAAAGCACCCGATACAAAATTAACCGCCCAGCAAATATGGGTCGGACTGTTTGATTTTATCAGTATGTTTTTGGTTTTTTATGTATTTTTACGAACCTTTATATCTGCTGATATCATCACTGTTTTTATTATTTTTACAACGGCAACGGTTTTATCCTATCTTTCCCAAGTACCAGCCGGTATCGGTGTTTTAGAAAGTTTATTTCTCCTTTTATTTACCCATACCGGTGCGGAAAAAGGGGCTATTTTAGGGGCTTTTGCTCTTTATAGAAGTGTTTATTTTTTCATCCCCTTTATCATCGGCTGTTGTGTTTTTTTGGTTTTAAAAAAGAAAAAATAAAATTTTTATTCCCTTTTTTTGAAAAATATGCTATAATAGTATACAGTCGGGACACAAAAAGGGGGCAGATATGGTTAAAAATACAAGAGAAAATATCATTGCTGATAAATCGGTTGAAGCATTAAGGATTGTTTCGGAACTTTCAAAATATATAAATAAAGATATACAAACCTTATCTGCAACACAAAGAACCCGTTTTTTACATTTATCTTTGGAATATAAATACCTGCGAGCAGATCCCGATATAACTCAAACACTTAAAAAATTAGAGGCACAATTTAATATCACCACTGATTTTCAAAAAAAAATATCAAACGCTGTCAAGGTCAGCACATCTGCCAAAGAAAAAGATGAAATCAACTATTTTCGTGCTATGAATGAGATGGCTCTGGAAGAACAGCGTTTTAAACAAAATTTTGCCAAATTATTGGCTACAAATCCAAGTGCTATTTTTAACGATCCAGATTCAGCCGTTCGGGCCGCCAAGATGGGCGTTTTAAAAGCCGGTACACAAGTTGTCCACCCTACTTACGGCAAAATGGATTTTTCAAAATTCTTTCTTCATTCAACTGAAGAAATGGTAAAAAAATCGCTTACATTACTCAAACAGGCGAAAGAAAATAGAGAACAACGTATTGTTTTTGCATTAAAAATCAATAAATTATCAGAAGAAAAACGCGAAGAATTGTTAAAAAAACTAGATCTTTCTATTCAAAAACAAATTGAATTAGACTGTCAAGAAGTTAAAAAATTTTCACCGGATGCCTTAAGCCGTTTTGAACAAAGGTATCCAAATATTCTATCTGATAAAGAGATAAATATTGTATATAATAATCGCAATAAAATAAATGGTGAAGTGGCAGATATTCAAAATAAAGCCACCGGTGCTGGTGAAATAGGTACTACCGTTATACAGCATGATAATACCTGTACAAAAAATCAAAAAGAAGAATTAAACAAAGGTAATCAAAACGCCTCTCAAGTTCTCTTAAACGTTTTTAGTGCTGATGAATTTGACAACCTCTTGAATAATAGTAATAAAACTGTAAATCAAGCAGCTTCTGAGTCCTTATATAATTTTAAACCACAAAATCAAGCGGTAACTGAAGAAACAGTTCAAAACATAACCGGTAATAACACACTTAGAAACAACAGTGAACCACCTACCCATGATGTGGCACAATCACTCAAAAATCACGCTCATCAAGATGAAAGTAAACCGCTTGTTATAGCTCAACGAGATAAATAGATTTTTTCTTTTTAAAAACACTTGCATACACCTTTATTTTCTGATACGATTTAATCGGGTATATAAAGGAGGGTTACATGGATTTAAAAATTGTATTGCCGGATACAGCTTATCTTTTAGAACTTAAAAAAATTGCACAATCATTTAAGGATAATCCAACGCCATTTGATATTTATCACATGGATCAGATTGTCCAAGCACTGGATCAAGATGATTTTGACAATTATTTTTCCATGGCTGAAAACTATCGCGGAACAAATATCCCTAAAGGGAGAGTCCCCTGCTCCTTTTTGTGGATTATGTCAGCGGATAAAATTGTGGCTATTGCCGATATTCGCCACACACTGAATGATTATTTGCGTCATGTCTGCGGGGGTCATATTGCTTATGAGGTTGTACCTGAATATCGGGGAAAAGGGTTAATGAATCCCATTGGAAAACTGTTATTAAAATATGCTCGGGATAACTTTGGCATTAAAGAAGCCCTCATTACTTGCCATATTGAAAATACGGCTTCTTATAAAGTTATTTCCCGCTTAATGCGAGAAATGGGCGGTAAAGAAGAAACAGATACTTTGGTTGATAATCATATTGAAAAAAGATTTTGGGTTACAACCGGTCTTGATTAAAAATAAATAGATGCTTATATCCTAAAAAAAGGAGACCTATATGTCTGAAACTGAAAAGATTTTGGAAATTGAACCAAAAGACTTGCCGGATGACGCCCTTATTTTAGATGTACGCACAACAGAAGAACACTCTGACTTAGCCCTTAATCAGGCTCACTGGCATATCCCGATGAATGAGATTAAACCCGCTGAGTTTATCAAAAATTATCACATAGGGAATAAAAAGCTCTATCTTTTATGTCAACGAGGTAATCGTTCCCTTTATATGGCAGAACGGTTTTATGAGGCCGGATTTAAAAATGTTGTTAATATCAAAGGCGGTATTTTAAGAGCTAAAGAGCAAGGGTTAAGTCTTATCAGTCATCCCCATTGGCATTTAAAGAAAAAAACAGATCTCATTGCCGGCTTGCTGTTATTGATAGGCATTATCGGGGGCATCTTTGTTTCGCAAACTTTCTTTTTAATTGTTATACTTATTGCCTTTTTACTTATTTTACAAAGCATTATAGGTAAAAACATATTTAAAGGTTAAAGAAATCTCTCCTTATAGGGAGGTTGCTATAAGGAGAGATTCGGCACTAAAAAAACTTAGAGAATCTTTTTTAAAAAAGGCTCTCTTTCTTTTTTTACACGTGCCTTAAGACCATGGCTCCAATGATTATAATCTTCGTTTATAACCAGTTGCGAGCGTCTTAATTTTTTATGAAGCAACCATGAATTTTCAACCGGACAGCAAAAATCAAACCGATTATGTACAATCAAACAAGGAATATCCTTAATTTTATCCACGTTTCTTAAGATATAATCTTCTTTTAAAAAGAAATTGTTATTTATATACGTTAAAAAGATCTTAAGAGCATTAATTTTAGCATCCGTAATAGGAGGAGCTTTTTTAAACTGAGGCATCATCTCGCCTAGTTGATGCTCATACGCCCCATAATATTGTAAAGCTAATTGGATGTCTTTGTATTTATCTGAAAAAATCTTTTCGGTAAAAAAGGTATGAATATCCTTTTTACCCGCAACACGCTGTAATTCTGCCTGCACATCCGGATAAAACATAAACATCTCTTTATAGGGAAAATCAATATCCCTTTTACGGGCTAAAAAGACAGAATTAAGTAGCATTGCCCTTACCTTTTGCGGATATTCTAAGGCAAACAACAGTGCAAGCGTTGCCCCATAAGACCCACCGCTGACAAGAACTTTGGCATTGATTCTTAAATGTTTTAATAATAAGTAGGCATCCTTAACAGAAGCCATTGTTGTGTTTTCTTCCAACAAATTTTTAAACTTAGAAAACCCGCATCCGCGTTGCGAAAATAAAATGAGCCGATATTTTTTTAAATCAAAGCTTTCACCAACGGATGCTCTTAAAGAACCTCCCGGTCCACCATGAAAATGTAAGACGGGAATCCCCTTTTTATTGCCAAGTTCCATATAATGAATTTCATGGCCATCGCCAACATCAAGAAACCCCTCATTAAAGGGCTTTATCTGCCCCTTTAGCCACGACAATATCCCCATACAGTCCCCCTGTTATTTTGTCATTTCTTCATATAAAGAAAACCACTTTTCTTCCAAAAGGTCAAGCTCTTTTTCAATTTTTTTTAACTCTTCACCAATTTTTAAAATTTCTTCTGCCTGAAGCGGGGTTTCATATTTTTTTTCAAGTGTTGCCTTTTTTTCTCCCAGCAGAGAAACCTCTTTTTCAATCAGTAAAAGTTCTGCTTTAATTTTGCGTTTTAACTGATTATTTTGTTTTGACAAATGATATTCGCTTTTTTGTTTTAAAGTTGGCTTTGGCGTTTGTTTTTTTATCTCTTCACCCTCTTTTAAAAGCAAGGTTTTATAATCGTTGATATCCCCTTCAAACATCTTACAACTGCCGTTTGCAACTAATAAAAGTGTATCTGCCACCTCTTCTATCAAATTAAAATCATGTGTAATTAAAACAACACTGCCTTGATATTCATTTAAAGCCGCACTTAAGGCTCTGCGACCCATAATATCCAAATGATTGGTTGGTTCATCTAATATCAGTAAATTGGGGCGAGCCAACGCTATTTTGGCAAACAAAAGCCTTGTTTTTTCACCGCCGGAGAGTTTTTGTATCTCTGTTAAAGCTTTATCGCCCTTAAGGCCGAAACCAGCCAAATAACTTCTGACAAAAGTTTCATTTTTTCCTTGCATCAGGCGTTTAAAATAAGAAACCGGTGTTTCATCCAACGGCAATTCCTCTTCCTGATGTTGGGAAAAATAGCCGATTGACAATTTGTCAGAACGAAAAACAGAGCCCTCTTTTTCTTGAAGCACACCGGATAAAAACTTAGCCAATGTTGATTTACCGTTACCGTTTTGCCCCAAAAGGGCTATCCGATCCGTTTCATAAATATTAAGTTCTACCCGTCTCAAAACAGTTGTATCCGCGTAGCCTAATGTGATATTTTCACATCTGAAAAAAGGTGAATCTGCTTTTATGGGTTCCAAAAAATTAAAAATCTCATCCTTTTCAACCATCACTTCCGGTGTTTGTTGCATTTTTTCAAGCATTTTAAGCCGGCTTTGTGCCTGTTTTGCCTTACTGGCCTTATAGCGAAAGCGATTAACAAACCGCATGAGATGTTCTCGTTTTTCTTTTTCCTTTTCCGCCTGACGGGTCAAGACCTTATCCTGCAGGGATTTTGTTTTTAAATATGTATTATAATTACCGGTATAAAGAACTATCTTTTTATGTCCAAAAACAGCGATTGCCGTGCAAATTTCATTTAAGATATTTTTATCATGACTAATCAGCAATAAGGTACCTTTATATTTTTTCAGATACCCCAAAAGCCAAATGACACTTTCTAAATCCAGATGGTTCGTTGGCTCATCCAAAAGCAAAATCGTTGACGGCTGAAATAATGCTCCTGCTAAATTAAGACGCATTTGCCACCCGCCTGAAAATTCTTTAACCGGCCTAGCTAAATCCGTTTTTGAAAAACCAAGTCCTTTTAAAATCTCGGCAATGCGTGCCTCTGCCGTGGCAAAACCCAAACGCATCAGCTCATCATATAAAAGCGGTTTTTGTGCGTCCGGTGCATTTTCATAATCCGTTTTGGCTTTAAAAAGTGATTTATCCTTTTTAAAAACATAATCTAAAACCGTTAAAGAGGTTTCACAAATTTCTTGTTCCACATAGGCTATTTTATCATAGGAAGAAACAAGAATCTCCCCTTTAACTTCTATTTGATTTAAAATCGCCTTAAAAAGCGTGGATTTACCACATCCGTTAGCTCCGACGATACCGATTTTTTGTCCGTCTGCTATAAATAAAGATGCATCTTCCAGCAGATCTTTACCACCAATTTGCAAAGTTATATTTTGTATATCTATCATAAAAACAGTATAAAAAATTTTTTATTTAAAATCAAGAAATCTCTTGCATTTTTAATAACAGAATGTTACTCTCCGCGTGGAGAAAATATGCAAAAACAAGATATTAAAAACCTAACCCATGGTAATCTTTTCAAGACATTGACCTTATTTGCCATTCCTTTTTTTCTGTCCAGTCTGTTACAAGCCGGCTATGGGTTGATTGATATGCTCATTATCTCTTATTATGGCATGCCTGCTGATTTAGCAGGCGTAACAAATGGAGCTCAAATTGTATGGACACTGATTTTTTTAGCTTCAGGCTTAACAATGGGCGGTACGATTTTAATCGGTCAATTTTTCGGGGCAAACCAACTCAAAGATGTGCAAGAAACCATCTCCACCATGTTTGTGCTGTTTTTTTATGTATCCCTTTTTTTGATGACTATTTCAACCATTTTTATTGATGAATTAACATCTATTTTACAAGTTCCTAAAGAAGCTTTTAAAGCCACCAAAGATTATATTTTGGCAAGCGTGCTTGGTATTTTATTCACCTTTGGCTATAATGGCATATCTGCTATTTTGCGTGGACTTGGAGATTCAAAAAATCCGTTATACTTCATTTTAATAGCAAGCATTCTTAATGTTATACTTGATATTGTATTTATCAAGGATTTACACATGGGTGCTTTTGGTGCATCCCTTGCAACGGTGCTTTCACAAGGTTTTAGTTTTATCATCTCTCTTATATATTTAAGAGCTAAAAAATTTGCTTTCTCACTTAAGTTTTCGCACAAAGCTTTTTCAAAGGAAAAGGCTCTTTTACTTTTTAAAGTTGGTATCCCTCTCTCTTTACAAGACACTTTTTTGATGCTCTCTTATATGGTTGGTATGATTAGTTTAAATAAACTTGGGCTTATTGTTTCAGCCGCTTCCGGGATTGCTGAAAAAATTGACGGCCTTACTTTCCTACCCTCTTTAGCTATTGGGTCGGCTGTTTCTGCCATGGTGGCACAAAATGTGGGAGCGGGCAAAATTAAACGGGCAAAAAAGGTTATGTATACAGGGATTTTTCTCTCTCTTTTCTTGGCTATTCCAAGTTATATTTTGGTTGCCTTTTTTCCCAGATGGGTTATGGGATTGACTTCAAACAACCCGGATATCATCTCAGCTGGAGCCATTTATTTATATTCCTACAGCTCCAGCGTCTTGATGATTACAGTTGTTTATATGGTGAATTCCTTTTTAAACGGATGTGGGGCTACAACCTTTACCATGTTGAACAACTCCTTTGCTAATTTGTGCGTACGTACACCCTCCCTTTTATTGGCAACAGATGTTATCTCTGTAGGTTTGTCCTCCCCGCACACTATTTATGCTCAAGTAACTTTTGGCCTAATTTATTTTTATTCAGGCTATTGGAAAAGAGCCATTTTAAGAAAGCGAAAAACAGCCTCTTAGGTTTTATCTTTCCCTTTGTTGTAATTTATTTAAAATCCAGTTTTGTTTTCGCCTAAAGATACGAGCCCATTTTTGCACTATTTGTGCATTTAAACTGACATCAGGACCAAATTTTTCGCTTAAATAGCGGTTAGCGGCAGTTAAAAATTCAGGATGAGGCACCTTTAAAGCAAAATTATCAATACAAAGACTGGTTTGTATGGTTGATTGTTTTATACGCTTAAGATAGGCACAAAGATGCCGTTTTTCTTGCGGAAAAACCTTTCTGACACCCGCTTTTTTAACCATTTCATCAAAAGCTTTTGGCGTATCATCAGCTAAAAATAAAGACACATATTCTTTTTTCAAACGATGCATCGTTTCTTGATAAATATCAAAAAGCGGTTCTCCTTGCATTTCTTTTTTTGTTTTTAAAAGTGTCAACCGCTTCATTTTTTGAAAGACATCCCACCCTTTTTCAACAAAAAAAGTGGTGGCATACGCTTCAGCTTCTGAAATAACATCAATAAAAGGATCCGGTTCATCATAGGTAAAATAATTCCCCTCTTCTTGATTAAATATCGCATGTGTCAGTTCATGCAAAACAACATCAAAATATTTATCAACTCTGTTGGCCCGTACTCTGATAGAATTATCATCAAAACAGATAGCCATCCCCTTATTTGCATACCATCTATCTAAATGACCGGCATCCGGCACCAAATAAAAATATCCTTTTTTTTGAATAAATTGAGCAAGTTGTACCTCATATGCCCAATTTTTTGCCGCCTTACTTAACAATAGGTGGAGCATTTGTTTTTTATTTAAACCAAAAGTAAGACCACTGGGAGCGATAACCTGTATGGTGTCAAAAGAGGAAATTAAGGCCCTCAGTTCAGGTAATTTAAAATGTGTCTTATTGATTTTTTTAGCATAATTTAGCAACTGCAAAGCCGTCTCATCACACGCACAAGATCCCTTATTTACTGCTAAACGACCTGTTAAAAATTTGGCAAATTTTAAATTAGTTACCAACCGACTGTATAATTTTTCATCCAGATTTAACCGTCTTTGTAAAGAGGCTTTTTTCCCTTTTGTTAAAAAATTGTCAGAAAAAATAACTTGTGCAATAATATCCGCCTGAAGTAAATCAAAATCAAATGTAAAAAAATCTATCATTTACCACCTCAAATTGAGGCGTAATTTTAGCAGATTTTAAGCCAAAAGTCAAAAAGATAAATAATTAAGCCATTATAAAAATAAAACTCAGGACATTTCTTTTGTTTTTTTAGGTAAAAAGCGGTTTGTTTTTTGATCAACGTTGGTAATTTCAAAACCATTGGCTGCCAGTTTGTTTGAAAGGGACGACTCTCCCTCTTTTTGATAGTCTATACTTGAAATAGGTGTTTTTCTGTGAATAATCGGACCGGTTCTTTTTGCCGGTTGTGCTTCTTTTCCATCTCCCTCAGCATAAAAAAGACGACCAATCCATGTGGATTTAAACCACTCTTTAAATGAAAAAGTGTTTGCCTCTTTATCGCTTTCTTTAGCTAACAACTTTGATAGGGGAACAGAAGAAATTTTAACTTTTCGCCCCCTGCCCGCCTGAATTTCAGCCCGCGATTGATAAGCCATATTCGTCAATGTTTCAAGTTCTGAAAAAGGCAGAGCCTTTAAATTAGGATCTTGATAATCATCAATGGTATGATCACCGCAAAACCACATTTTTCCCCGATACACTTTTTTGCCGGATTTGACTTCTGCCAATTCGTATTTCGGGTTAAACCCATGCTCTACATGGATATGGGGTTGATAGGAATTTTCCTGATTGCCGACACCGCCGATATTACCAATCCAATCACCCGTTTGCATAATCTGCCCTGCTTTTAAATGGGAAAGAGTACCTGTTTCAATATGCACAAAACGCACCATTTCCTTGCCGTTTGGATGAATTAAAACAACTTGGTTGCCATGACCGTCTACCTTATTATTTAAAACAGGATAGCAGATCCACCCTTGGCAATAGGCCGGTACACCCAAGGGAACCTTTAGTTTACCTTTTGTACCGTAATCTCTACCCAAATGCCACTCCCCACCGTTTCTGGGTCTACGGCCAAATTGTTGATTGGGGCCGTTATGGCTAAAATCCCATTGCATTTATCCTCCTTTTTTTTAAGGCTTATATTTATCAGTATAACCTTTTTTTTGAATTTTTAAAAGAAAAAAAATACTAAAAAAAACTTGCATTTTAAAATAACCTTTTGTATAATGAAAGGGCTCCAATCGGATTTATCTCTACTTGTCCTGATTGTGAGGCTTAAAGTAAATGGACTAAAAGGAGAAATGAGCGGATGATTTCATCCCAATGGAAAAATCATTTGATTCCCTCCTTTTTAATCTATTGTGTTAAACAATAAATGAAAAGGATTTTTTTATGTTAAAAACAGCAGAATATGTTTCACTCGGTCATCCGGATAAGGTTGCAGATTTTATCAGCTCCTATTTATTAGACCGCTTGATTGAACAAGATTCATCACTTAAATACGCCGTAGAAGTTATGATTAAAGACAATACCGTTATTTTAGGCGGTGAAGTCAGTGGGTATATCAAAATTGACGATATTACCGCTTTGGTTAAAGAAGCATTAAGAGAAATCGGTTATGATGAATCTTATGCCGAAAAGTGGAAAGAAAAAGCCATAGACATCAATAAAATCAAAGTAATAGATTTAATCGGCATTCAATCTTCTGAAATTCTACAGGGCGTATCTCAAAACGGATGGGGTGATCAGGGCGTTTTTGTCGGCTATGCTACACAGGGGGAAAATTTCTTACCGAAAGATCTTGTATTGGCTAGAAAATTAAATAACGCTCTTTATGAAAAGGCTAAAAAATCAGATAATTTAGGCATTGATATCAAAACACAAATCACTTTGGATGAACATGGCAAAATTTTAACAGCCATTGTCGCCATTCCCATGCTAAAACAGCAGGATTTAACCGATTTTATCATTCAAACACTCGGACAAACACCAAATGAACTGATTATTAACGGAACCGGCGTCTACACTTACCACTCATCCATTGCTGATTGCGGTATTACAGGTAGAAAACTTGCCTGCGATTTTTATTCCACTTCTTGTGCTATCGGTGGTGGCTCTCCTTGGACAAAAGATCCCAGCAAGGCTGATTTAACACTCAACCTTTATGCCAGAAAATTAGCAAAAACATATCTGAAAGATAATGATGAATGCTTTGTCTATCTCTCCAGTTGTATCGGCAAAGCCAAATTACCCAGTGCCATTGTCAAAACCATTAAAAATGGGGAAGTTAAACTCACAAATATCACGGTTAATTTACTGCCCTCAGAAATTATTGATTACTTAAATCTAAGGCAACCTATTTTTGCTGATTTATGCAAAACAGGTCCTGTGTTTAAAGAATTATAGATTACGAGAAACACCGACTAAAATCTTAGTCGGTGTTTTTATATCTCAGCTATAAGGTTATTTTTTCAATCAGATAATAAAGATAGGGAAAAAATGTCCCAAATATCCAGCCTAAAACATTTATCCCCAACAGCATGGGGCTGAATAATAACACCATAATCATTAAACCGCCAAACGGTTCTAATCGTTGATATTTTCGGGCATACTCTACCGGTAATAAACAAAGAAGAATTTTTCCTCCATCTAACGGCAAAATCGGTATCATATTAAAGATAGCCAACATCAGTGAAAATACAACACCGTTATGCACATTTTCCATCACCCATTGGTAAGAGGGACCGGCCACTTCAAAAACAGACCCTATATGTTTGCCAACTAAAACAAATAAAATAGCCAATAAAATGTTAGAAACAGGTCCGGCCAAGGCTACCAACGCCATATCCCGATTCGGTTTTTTAAAGTTACCGTAATCAATGGGTACCGGTTTTGCCCAACCGATTAAAAACGGAGCAGACATAAACAGCAATGTTGCCGGTAAAAAGACGCTCCCCACCCAATCTACATGGGCTAACGGATTAAGCGTTAAGCGGTTATCATCTTTTGCTGTTGCATCGCCTAAAAAATAAGCGACAAGACCATGTGCTACTTCATGTATCACAACAGCCAAAACAAGAGGAATTCCCCATGTTGTAGCCGTATAAATCATCTCTGTAATCGTCATAAAACCTACCTTGTGGGAATACAATCTTGTTTTAAAGCCCGTAACTTAGAACACAATCCGTCAGCCATTTCTCTGCTCGGAAATTGCCCTACCTGCAAACGGTAGTACGTTCCTTTCATCGGTATCTCAACCTTTTTAATCAAATATGACATATTGGAAAGCAGTTTGTTATGTTTTTTCTCAACTCTAGCCCAAACTTTTTCAACCGCCTCTTTGTTGTTGGAAGCAAAAAGCTGGACACGCCATAATTCTTTGGCAACCGGCTTAACCTCTTTTTGTGTCTGAGCTGTCCCATTGTCAACTGTGGGCAACGTAATCACCTCTTTTTTAGGTTGAATAGGAGCAACTGTTTGTTCTTGCACAACCGGTGGCAAAACAGGTTTTTCAGGTTCTTGAATTAAAACAGCTGATTTTGTAGCACTGACTGCTTGTACCGGCTTATCATTGTTTGCTTGCATGGCTACCTTCTCATCAAACGGATTAACGGCATCAGCTTTATCCATCTTAACAAAAGGGGCATCCGGTGCATTTTTTTCAATAGCTAAAATCTGCGGAACAATCGGCTTTTCAGGTTCCGGAAATAAACTTTCTACCTTGGTGGTAACATTATCCGTCCGTATCCGGTTATAAACCAACTTATCCTGATCAGGGATAGTCATCCCCCCTGCTTGTATCGGAGCTTCTTTAACCGCTTCTTGCGAGGCGGTAATAGTTGCAATCTCATCCGTATCATCAAAATCTATCTGAAACATAAAAAATCCAAACAATGATACAACCAAAACACACAATAAAACAGAAATCAAAATCAAATGAATTTTCATAGAGGGAAAAGATTTTTCCTCCACCTCATCCATCGGGATAAAGTTAATTTTATCATCCACAGGTGGTTGAGAAGCCAGTGAAAGCGGTTGTTTTTCTATTTCATAGGCAGAAAAAGTCTCTTCCTTTACCTTAAACGGCTCTTCTTTTGAAAAGTTTTGTTCTGACATGGGCGTTGCCAACGGAATATCCGCCAAAAACGGGGTTGCAGGCTCATTTTCAGAAAGGGGAAATGGCGTTTGATTTGTTTCATTATTCTTTAAAAACCCTGTAAAAACCGGTTCTTTACGATTGCTTAAATCTTCTGAAAGCTCTCTTATTTTATCAAATTCATCCATGGCATGCTCCTTATTTTTTATTTAACTAAATAGGTAGCACATTTTTTTATCATTTCGCAAGTATTATTTTAAAAAAATAAACCCTCTATTTACATCTTTCAACAACCATATCTTGAAGCCCCTTTAACATTCGCCATTTTGAAATAGGCATAACTTTTCCTTTTTTTTGCCCCAAAGTATAACCTGCTTCCAATGTATCTTCTTCAGGAATTTCCGCACAAAGCTCAACCGTCTTTTTATCACCATCTGTATCAAAATAAACTGTTTTCCAATCAACAGACAAAACAGAGGCGGGTGTTTTTTCAATCTGTTCCTTTTCTTCTTGGTGGTTTTTAACTCCTTTGATAGCCAAATATCCAGCCGTTATTAAAAATGCGCCAAAACCAGCATAGAAAAGAATGGTATTTCTTATTCTTTTTTGTTTTTCACGTTCTGTTTCAACCTCAAAAGAATAATATCTATCTGGGTGCAGACACTCAAATTTATCCTTGCTCTCTATATAAGCTATAAACTTCATCCCTTGAATTTTAGGGTCCATTTTTCCGTTTTGATTATATAAATCCCAAG
>CALCTR010000010.1 GCA_937906925.1 uncultured Alphaproteobacteria bacterium | reverse complement strand
TGGCTGAAAAAGGCGTTAAATTTGAATACCATGTCGGTACAATGATTGAATTGCCAAGAGCTGCCATCACTGCTGATAAAATCGCAGAAACAGCTGAATTCTTCAGCTTTGGTACCAATGACTTAACACAGACAACTTTAGGTATGAGCCGTGATGATGCCGGTTCTTTCTTACCTGAATATGTCCAAAAAGGTATCTATGCCCGCGATCCGTTTGCCTCTCTTGACCAAGAAGGTGTCGGTGCTTTGGTTGACATTGCTGTTCAAAAAGGTAAAGCAACCCGTCCGAACATCAAACTCGGTATCTGTGGTGAACACGGCGGTGATCCTGAAACAATTGACTTCTGCCACAGAGTTGGTTTGACATACGTCTCCTGCTCACCGTATCGTGTTCCTATTGCACGTTTGGCAGCAGCTCAGGCAGCCGTTCGCAACGAAAAGAAATAAGTTTTTTTAACTGCTTCTTTTAAATCCCCTGCCCTATGGCGGGGGATTTTTTTATATAGCCTCATATTTTATATTTTTTATAAGAGAGATCCTTTTTTATAAAAAAGCTTGCTTTTTGTGGCAAAAAAGAGTATACTGATTTTCCTTTTAACACACAAAAAAAATTAAGGTATAAAAATGCAGGAAATAAACGATTATAATCAAAATGAAAAATTAGAATTTTTAACATTTTTAAACGAAATAAAAAGCGTTTCTTACATACAAAAAGGCCCTCTTTCAACCTTAGACCAATTCTTAAGCATATCAGAAAAGGGCGCTGATTTTTATACATTTATTGACATTTTAAACTTAAGACACGCCGTTCAAAAAAATATGCCGTCTTTAGCACACCAAAACAAATCATTTGTACCGCCTTTTTTTTCGGATCATATCCTTTTTGTCAAAAAGGGAGAAAAGATTTATCGCTTTTATCTTGACCAGGAAAATCCACATTTTTATACCATCACACCAGAAAAACGTTATCAATCTTTCTATAAAGAAATTTTAGCCGTTTTTGATTATATATTGACAGTTCCAACAGCCAAAAAATATCAAAAAATTATAAAAACCTTATATGGCAGACGTACAAAAACTTTAGATAAATCTAACTTAAAAAACAGTCTCTTTTTACCGGCATTTACACAAATAGTTGAAAAACATTTGCTTGAAAAACAGCTTAATCCCAACATAAAGGATGAAATCGCTCCCACCTTTTGCAGTGGGCATAGAATTTGCGGTTTAGATGCAGGCAAATACTGGATGATTATACCGGATGGGAAAAAACCGCGTGCCATCGTTTTTGAAAATAATACCATCCGCTATATGTCTTTAGAAGAATTTAAAAAATTATATAAAATGTTTGCCGCTGATCGCAATCTTTATTTAAAAGTATATCGGATGACAAATTTGGCCGAGACAAAAGAGATTTTGTTAAAAACACTGCCGGAAGAGATAAAAGCCAAATCTAATCAAACAGTTAAGCTTGTGCAAAAGAGGGATACACTCTCTTGTGAAATTGTCAATGTACCTGAGTCTTTAATTACTAAACCCCAACAACCGGTCAGTCTGGCTTTTTTTGAAGAACTCATGGATCAAAAGGAGCTTGATTTATCAAAAATTTATGCTTTGTGGCAAGATAAAAGCCCAAAAACGCCTGATTGTTTAAAGGGATTAACCCTCCCCTTTCAAGCACTTTTGTTACCTGAGGAAGCTCCCAGAATCCCTTATAATAACGGATTTATCACTCCGTTTAGCTCCAGACCTCATTTTAAATATTTATATGCCACATTGGTTTTACAGGCTCAGATAAATCAATTACGCAAAAACAAACCCTTAAAAGACACACCCTCATTTGACATACCGCCTGTTCTTTGTAACGATAATGCCCTTTATTATAAAAAAGGGAGCAAAATCACCCGCCTGTTTTTTGATGATGAATATCCCGATTTTAGAACAACTGATTTAAATTCTAAAACTGTCAGCTATACCGATTGGCAAACAATTTCTTCTATCATCAATGAATGGTTAGGAGATGACAAAAAAACAGCTAAAACCCTCTTAGAACGGTTGGCGCCGCTTTATTCCATCAGTCAAAATAAAAAAATCGCAAAAAAAATGCCTCAAACGCATCCGACTTTTGAAGATATTTTTGCCAGAGCCTATTATCAAGCTCTTTTTGATGCCGTTTCACAAAATAAAACCGATTCAAACAAACTGGTTGAACCATTGAATATTATCCCCCTTATCACTGCCGGTAATGAAATTTTGAACATACAAGGTGATACGACCTATAAAATCAGTGTATCCAAACAAGGGATTTCTTTTGAAAAACATCAAAACAGGCAAAAATTGCTTATGTCGCCTTTTGAAGCACAGGTATTTATGCATAGACTGGGACAAACCGTTCCCTCTGATGTTTGCCACTTATTTTTAAAAGTCTACAACGCAACACATGCCCCTGTTTTTGAAGATCAAAAAAGGACAAAAATATCTTTAGAAGAAAGAGATGCCTTTTTAAAAAACCAATTAAATTCTTTGGCCATTTATAAAAAAATGCTAAGATTAAAACGGCAGAGAAGTTAAAAGCACTTGCTTTTAACCGATTATTTTTGTATACTCTTTTTTATATTTCAAGGAGCTATTTATGAAAGAGTCAGAATTATCACTTTTAGCTGAAAAAATACCGGCATTTGACCCGCTGATTTATAAAAAAGGGCGTAAAACTTATCTGGTCGGTAAAATAAACAACCGGTTTTATCGGATTTTCTTTAGTTTTGCAAAGCCATCTTTGCTTTTTGTATCTAAAGATAAAGTGGAGGCGATGACGGCCTTTGACGTACAAAAGATTTTAACCTCTTTTGACGCTTATGAAAATGCCGAACTGACCGAAAAAATTTCTCAACTGGCTATTTTGTATAAGACTTTTAAAGAAAATTACATCAAAAATACGGATATTAACCCAGCCCTTTTGTATGAAAAGATCTTACAAACAGCCTTAACACATCCCGATTTTCAACTTCATGCCCAAAAAGCTGTGGCTCAAATAGAGCGAGAGAAAGCTGAAAGACTAACAACCGTTTCTGTAGACGAAAAAGAGCCAGCAAACCAAATAGAAAGTCAAAATACGCCTATAAATACGGGTAAAAACGCGATAGAAGGGCAAAATGCTCCTTTAAACGAGGATAAAAACGCGTCTAAATCAGCTAAGGGGGAAAGCGATACCCACCAAACAGAGTCTCCAGTTGCTAATGTACAGACTAAAAATCTACCTTTAAACGAGAGCAACAACGCGATAGAAGGGAAAAATGATCCTTTAAATACAGCCCCAAAGGCGATACAACCTCAAAACAAAGAGCAAAATAATCCTGTTTTATTTAATCTCTTGCCAACTGAAATACAAATAACTTATGGCAAAAAAGAACAAACGGATATTGCTCCGGTTATTTTAACAGAGCAGATGATTTTTGCCCGTCAAAAGGGGGTTACCTATCGTTTGTTTTTAAAAAATCCGCCTGTTTTTGAAGTTTCTGACCCGTCCTTGGGTAAATCTGATATCAGTGCCTTGTTTTTAGACATTTTGCAACAAGTGGAAGAGTCCTATCAGCCAGCCTTTTTAAAAGCATTTAACTTATCCGACTATCGTCTTTATTTTAATCAGTTGCAACACGGACTTGAAAAAGAAAGTACATCCGCTCAAACAGAGGGGTTAAGCCGTGATGAAAAGGCTTTAGACGTACAAACGGCCTCTCTTTTTGATATATTACAAGAGAGACTATCACAAAAATCAGACCCAAAATCAGCACTGGAAGCTTTTTTGGCAGATGGGTATTCAGGCTCTTTTAGGCAATATTACAAGATTTTACAGTTAGAAAATGCTCTTCAAAAGGGGAAATCTGATTTAACCCAACCGACAAATCAAATAACAGATACACCTCTTTTTTTAGATGGGAATAACAGAGTTTATGCCAAACGGGGTGATTTGCTGTATGTATTTGCCCTGCCCCCGCAAAACGCGTTTTTTAAGTGCTATTATCTGGAGATAAAAGACGGTGATTTTAAAATAAAAGGCGGAGTTATTCCTCGTTTTAAAAAAGTGGTTGAAGTTTTAAAGGAAGGGCTTTCCTTAGACTCAACAGATGAAAACCGCTTAACAGAGGCTTTAGCCCCCATTTATAATGCCTATGTGGCAACACCGCATAAAGAGACAAAAAAAACAACGCATCCCAGTATGACACAGCTTTATCAAACAGCTTCTCTTAAAAATAAGCTCACAGGCGAAGGCTCTGATATCAGCCCGGTATTTGCCGGCAATGATGTGATTTTTGCTTTTTTAAACGGTCTTTATATTCGGGCAACAAATCTGCAGGCAGAACCTGAAATATCAGCTTTTTGCCTAGCAGAGAATAAAGAGGTTTTATTAACAAGTGCCGACTTATCCCTTTTTAAACAGGCACTTAAAACCTCTAAAATAAGAATGACACCTCAATGCATCAACTTGATGAAACACATTAAACAAAAAATTGAAAGCTTAAATACAGAGGAAATTTATAAACCTATTAAAGCTAAAAAAGAAAAAAATAAGACGACTTTAGGTCCTATAATGCCCTCAATATCAGATAAGGAATCTTCTATGACAGAAAACAACAAAAAACAACCCAAAGAAAAACCGGTTATATCCATCAAGACCCTCAAAGCTAAAGAAAAACCAAATCTGACGCCACAAAAGACGGCAACACCTGTTATTAAAACAACAAAAAAAGCCGAACCGGAACAAATTACATCTCAGGTGGCGATGTCTGAACCCGCTCTTTTAGCAACCATTTATGCCCTTTTTGAAGATAAAACACCTATCCAAACAGGCTTGTTAAAAGGCATTACCAGACGGGCGGCCTTTAAAATTAAAAGACCGATAAATTTTTCAGAAATGGATTTTGATGCTTTTTATAGAAAGCACACCCAAAAAGAGGTTAATTTCAGATATCTGTGGCAAACGCTTCATTTAAAAAATGAGTTGGATAAAATCGGCACCAAAGCTAAAGTCCTTTATGGTTTTCCGCCTATATTATGCTCTGACAACGTCTTATATCATAAACAAAACAATATGTTATCAGCTATTTCTTTAGATGAAAATAATCCGTTTTTTAAAATCATAGATTTAGAACAACCCAAAAATTCCGCTCAAAAACTGCCATGGGACAAAGCGTTAAAAATCATTCATTCTTGGTGTACTTCACCATCTGATGAAACAACGCTCATTGCTAGATTGCAACCTCTTTATCAAACGGCTCCTTTGACAAATAAAGCTCCTAAGCCATTGCCGTTTTTTGATGAAGTTTATAATTATTATTTTATAAAAGCTTTATTGGAACAAAAAATTAAAAAGGCTCGTTCATTTGATGTAACCATCCCACCAACGGTTTGTGAGGGTAATCAGATTGTTGCCAAAAAAGGCCCCTATTATTATAAAATGGAAGCCGGTTCTATTATCCGGTTTGAAAAAATGTATGGTCAAAACATCTCCTTAATGACTCATACAGAAACACGCTCCTTTTTAGCTGGTTGTAAAGAGCAAGGCATCATCACAAAAGTGCAACAACAGTTTTTGATGCGTCTTTATGAAGAAACGCATTTACCGCTCTTTAACGGCCATAATGGGCAATCCATTAGCCCTAAATTAAGAGATCAAGTGTATAAAGGATGCAATTATTCCATTTTACAATGTCTAAAAAATGAACAGAGCCGTCAAAAATAACTTTTTATCAAAAATTAACTTGTAGACCTTTTTATTTTCAGATATACTCATCTTACATAAAAAAGGAGAACGCTATGGATGATAAAGAACTAAAAGCTATTTGTAATAAATTGGACCGTTTTATAAAAGAGGAAATACCGCAAACGGATTTAATCCTTTCTGACGCGGAACGGCCTGCTAACCTTTTTTTGCACAAGACGGTTTTACCCACCTGCCCTGACAGTTTTTTTAAGGAAAGTAACGATACACGTGTAGATTATGATTATGTTTCAGGCATTTATCTGATGGATTATCAAATCAAAAATCCCAAAGCCTGTTTGGGTGAGAAACGACCGTTTGCTTTAGACTTTTCCATTCCGCCTCTTTATGGAACAAAAGATATTTTATACGCTAAAGAGGGTACTTTTTTATATCGGATTTCTCTGGATAGAAAAAACCCTTGTTTTCAAAGAGTTAATTTAAAAACAGGGGAGATAGACCCCCTTTCCTTACCCAAAACACTTGATATTGCCAAACAATGGGCCGACAAGGATGAGGCTATCGCACAAAAACTTTGTCAAGAGCTGACAACTTTGTTTAAAAAGACTCCTAAAGAACGGCGAATTACCCCTAAAAAACGCCAAACTTTGCCCTTATTTGATGATGTTTATCGCTTTTACGGATTAAAGGAATGTGTGGAAAAAGAGGCAAAACAGCTTGTCATGCTGAATACCTATTTTAACATCAAGCCGACTTTATGTGCGGGCAAACAGGTTATGATGAAAAAGGGGGATATTTATTATAAAATTGCACTCGGCTCTAAGATGAAGTTTGAACGTATCTCACCGGTGGGACATTCTTTATTAACCCCACAAGATGTGTCTTTGATGGTTACAGAAATGAATCAGGCTAAAACTTTTGGCGAAAAAACGCCCATTATCACGCAGATTATCAGCCATATTTATAATCATGCGGTTGCCAAAACATTGGATACCAGCAGAAAAAGTGCCATTATCGCACCCCCTGCTCCCGACACCTCTTTTGTAACTACTTTATTAAACAAAACAAAAGTCAGTATAAAATAAAGGATAAAAATATGATTGAAATTTCTATGGCCGTATTGGTCCATCAAAATAAAATTCTTATCGCCCAACGCAAAAAAGGTAAATTTCCGGAACTGTTGTGGGAATTTCCGGGCGGAAAGCTTGAAAAAGGCGAAACGTTAGAAAATTGTGTCATCAGAGAATTTAAAGAGGAAATGGAAAAGGATATCCGCGTCCACGATTTATTTATGGATGCCGTACACACCTATCCGGATAAAGGCGATTTTCATCTCAGTGCTTTTTGGGCCAGCTGTCAGGATGCGGTTTTGCCGGCACTTTATGAACATAATGCGGCTAAGTGGGTGAGCCTTGAGGAACTGGATAATTATGAATTTTGTCCGGCAGATATGCCTTTTATCAACGCTCTAAAAAAACTCCCCTCTTTGCCCGCTGTGGGATAAATTTTAATTTTTCGCACCGCCTCAGATGCCTTTGTAGATGCCGATGGGGAGTTGACTGGGGATTTTTAATAGAGAAAGTCAGCTATGTGATGGGTTATTGGGTTTATTTTCATTATAAAAGGTCATTTTTTCATCACCGTCAGAGGGGAATACGTTTGGTTGGCATTCACCCTGACCGGAGCAGTCAAGACTCCACTCCTTATCATCCGGCAATTCTTTGACTTTGGCGGTCTTTTTTTTAATGGGGCGTTTTTTAGGACTGTTTTTACCCTTTTTAGCCGGTTTGGGTAGGGATAAATGTTCCTGATAAGAAATAAAAAGCTGTGTTTTTTGTTGCAACTGTCTAAGCGGTTTAAAAAACAGGCAGATAAAGTTTTTGGATTGTTTCATGAGGCCTCCTTTTTTATTTTAATAAGTAGAGGTTCTTTTTAAATCAATATGTACCATCGTTTTTCAGAAAAAAGCCGTAAAAAAACAAAAATTCCCTAAAAAAGTATTTACCAAACAAAAAAATACTGTTATAATGAAAGTAAGGGTTCTATTAAAAACAGGGGGCATAATGATATTTTGGTTAACGGTTTTAAGCTTTGTTGTTGCACTGATGACGGCCTTGATTTATCCGCGTCCTGATCGGGTGCAAGTGCATGAAGTACCCCTTGGTGAGGCACGTGTTGCCACCTTTGTTACCCAGCATCAAGCTGCCCGCGAATATGCCAATATTATTGCACCGGCTCTTTTTTATATGTATTCCTCTCAAGGCCAGGAATTAACAACGGATTCAAGTATCACTAATCACTATTCCAGCAATGACATAACTGATGACAAGGGAACCATAAAGGGCGACGATACCGTACAAGAGCGGGTCCATGTTTTAAAAAAGGATTTTGACATCGGCTATATGCCGGAGATTTTGCCGATGAAAGGCCAACGCAGTGTTTCTTATAGGCTGTTTCCGGATGAAGAAGTTTATACGGTAACATATCCAGCTTATGATCCAGCAGATAATAAATTTAAAGACATATCTGAAGAAAGATCTTTTGGCTATACTTCGGCGATTGTCTGTATGAATGCGTTAGATGATGATGAAAATGATGACGGCGTTTGGGATACCACCACCGACACGTATGGGCAGATTATCCCCTGTCAACCTCAAAGAAATGAAGATACCGGCGATGTTACCGTTAGAGAACCTTTTAAATACGTGCTTACTTACGGACTGTTAAATCCGGATACGGACGAACCGGAAATTAACATTTATAAAAGCACAAATGACCAGTGGGAATATGGTCTGCATAAACGCACCAAAAATTCACCGGACTGCGGGTGGATTGATGAGTCTGGTGCCCCTTATGATGTTCGGATTAAGGCGATGAATGGCAAAAGACGGCGTATTCCGCTCGCCATTTATGAATTGTATAAAAGTTATATTCAAAGAAATAGAGATAGTCAGCCGTTGTTTTGTATCACGCCGGTAAGTACCCCTTATGAGCGTAACGATTTGTTATATTTTTTTGACACTTATTTAAATGCCCAAGGTTCGGTTGAAGGTGCCCCTATCACCCCATTGCATTATACCGAAACAGACAGATGGCTTAATCTGCTTAAATTTCATGAGGGGGAGCAACATTCTTTAAACACCGAGGAAGAAAAATGGAACAGTCAAAATGATGACTCCTTAAAAATTAACAGTAATAAGTTTATGGTTCTGCCACTCCCCGAAGGCGACAATGCTATTGAAAACGCGTTTACCTTATCTATGGTTTTAAAATTAAACGACATTACCGGTACAAATGTAACCCTCTTTAAGACATCTGAAGGAGGCGATTATATCTTTAACGGTATCATCAATGACGGCATCTTAAAAATCACTGTCAACCAAAGAGGAGAAGACATATATAACCAAGGGACTCTTGAATTTAACATAGAAGATCAAGTAAATAAAATTATTTCGCTAACGTATGTCTTTTTTGGCGACAGCCATGCCCTTTATATTGATGACTTGGAAGAGCCGGTTGATCAAAAAGAACTCAAACCGGACGACACTACGTTTGGCATTGCCAATTTAGGGTTAAGGCAACTTCATCTTTTTGGCAACGGAGAAACACGCAGTTCTAATTTAAACGCGGATGTTTATGCCGTTCGGCTTTATAAAACGGAATTAACAAAAGCGTCTATTCGCAGAAATGCTATTTCGGATAAACGACGGTTTAGGTTTTAACATAAGGAGGATACCATGAAACATCTAAACAAAAAACAAGAAAGAGGAGCACTCCTTGTGGAGATTATGGCCGTTATCGCCCTATTGGGTGTGATGGGACCATTATTATTTAAGCAGGTTTCAGAACGCAATGAAGAGGTGGATAACATCAATATTGCAACAGAAATCCGTGCAGTTAAAGAGGCTTTTGCAAGCTATATATTGGCTTATCACAGTGAGCTGGCTGCCACCGGTATCATGGAGGATACCTCCCGCCAAATAACAGAGAAAGAAGCTGATGAAATAGTAACTTTTTTGCCGGAAGGATATGACAATGTATTAGGACACTATAATCTATATATTCACCGCAAAACAACGACTGTAAATAGCAATCAGTTCCAAGGATTTATAGCTCCGAATATGGAGTCACTCGGGTTATCCGGTCTCACACTTAGACGGGTAGCCAGGATTGCCAACCTTATCGGGGCAGATGGGGGTCTTGTTATGGCAGGTAGCGATGAAATTAATGGTACAGGCGGGGCCTGGCATGCCTCTACCGATGTTATTGGTGGAAGTTCCGGTGGACACGTCTTTGTTGCCACAACAGGGTTAGATACCTTTGTGCCGGAAGTGGTGTTGGAGGATTTTGACCAAAGAAACATTCAAATGCCGGAAAATCTGGCCTTTAAACGGTTACACGCGTATGAATACTTTTCTGTAGACCCAGGTAACAGTAATAACTGTTATACAAATGCCATTACCACTACCACCGGTGCAATGGCCTCCGATGACACTATCAAAAGGGCAGGAGAAAATAACTGTGAGCCACTCTTTTGGGTAATAGCTAGTGACCCAAACACAGACCCAGACACCGATTCCGCAACAAAAAATAATGATCGGGGCTTTGTCTTTTTGAAAAACCAACTGCATTTAAGAAGCCATCCGACCGGTATTTCCGATATCGTTTTGGCTACCAGTGGGTCTATTGACGATGATTCACCTGCACAAATTTTGGTGCGAGGAGCAGACGGCAAAACCCGTGTTAAAATCAGCGGAGATAGCTCTATTATCTCTCTTAGTTCTAAAAATGATGAGGATTCTATCGGCTTGCAAAACGGTATGTTGGTAACAGATAAAGACGCCTCTCTTGCCAGAGAAACAACCGGTATTGATGGTCTGACCTTTAAGGTAGACCCTGCCCGTGTCTCCGTCATGGGAGATATCCGTTTGGAAGCCATGGGTGGGGCTAAACTCAGTGAATTGTTACCGAAATTCAATTTGCAAAAGGTAGAAATTTTCACGAATACGTCATATACAATTGTGGATATGCCCACTTGCCCTAACCATTATTATCCGGCTATTGTGGTAACACCAGCCAGTTTGACTTTCCCGACAGAAAGAGCTATCCTTTCTGCCGTAGAAGACAACGTTATTTGGGATGAGACAACCTCTTCTTTAATAGATGAAACCGGTAAAACCGCAACTATTAATGATCTCCATATCTATCCGACAATTGTCATTGAACGAGAGAAATCCAGTTGGAGCAATAATTTTGTAGATATTGAAAATGCAAATAAAGAAGGACGCTGGGAAATCAGTGTTGCCTATAGCAATGATAAAGATGACGACTATTTTACACCACAGCCTATTTCTATCGTCGTACAGACATACTGTGTCTTTGATTCATCGGGTGGTCTAGGGTCCGGCATGTATACCACCACTGATGAAGAGACCCGAAACGAAAAGGCTAAAATTAAATAATGGTCTGATCTTGGTGTTTACTCCCCACAAAGCCCCTTTTTTAGGGGCTTTTCGGTTTTTTATAGCGGTGGGGCGTTAAAAGAATCTAAGGGGTGTTAGGAGATGCTGAAACAAGTTCAGCATAACGGTTTATTTTTTCAGGATGACGCGTGTTTTAAACAGATAGCTTGCTTATCAGCGGTTTTTAATAGCGGAGGATCTGAGAAGTTTAATCTCTTCAATAGAGTCCTTAACACTTTGATCATCTATAAGTCTACAACTGCCACGCCAGTTTTTTTGTGCATTTCTTTTGGCCAGTTGGTACCCTTGTTGTTCACCGATGGCTAAAATGTTTTTATACGCCTGCATTTCTGCTTGTGTTAAGTTGAGTTGCATCAGTTCTTTAGGGTCCAGATTATACTCTTGTACCAAGCGGTTAATATGGTGAAACAAAACGGAGGTATTGCCTTTTTTGGTCAAGTGTCCATTACGCATGGCGGTCAAAGTTATACCCAATGCCTGTGCGTTATAGAGTGCTTTCCACTTTGTGTTGCGGTTTTGCTCCTTATCATTTGGAAAAACAGACAGGCAAGTGCGGATTTCTCCTGCAACAAAGGATTTTTGTGCCTGATACAAATCCGGATAATGGCGTTGCAAGGCTTGGGCAAAACGATAAATATCCCCCTCTTTGGTGGGTTGATTTTGAAGTGCTTGATTGAGCAAAATAACTTTTATTTTATTGTTATAAAAATTATCAACCTTTTTTTTGCCGGGGGCAATCGTGCCAAAAAGACTCAACATGGTTTGATGCAATCTATCCCATCCCTCACATTCGGCTTCTACCAATGTATGACGCATAGCCACTTGTGCGGGCGACAACCCTTGTGTTGCTAAATTACCCAAATATGCTTGTTTGGCATGCAAAAGCTCATGTGCCAATGTAATAACCGGATTTTTATGCGTCATCTTATTCGTATTTAACAGCAACTCACCCGTAGATGAAAAACTACCCGTCATACTATCCGGTGTAAAATTAGAACTTTCAACCGTTATCTTCGGGTCAATGTTGGCGACAATCCCCTGCCCGTGTGGTGTGGCAAGCAGTGTTGTTAAGGCTTTTTCAATCTTCGCTTCATCCCCAAAAGAGAACCACGCTCCGGAAATGTTCTTTTTTAGCATGCGAAAATTATAGGCACAGACTTTTTGTGCCATCTGACGACGCATCTCGTCCGGTGAAAAAATATCCCATGCCGGTCTTTGTGTATTTATATCCATTTTAACCCCTTTTTATTCTTATCTAGCATATTTTAAAAACGTTGACAAGAGCGAATTTAGCGGGTGCGGATAAAATTTTCTTTTAAAAGCTGTTGCAACGGATAATGCCGTTTTTGACTTGAACACATAAAGGCGGAAATGTTTGACGCTTTAAACCGATGAGATAAAAGCGTTGATAAATGGCGGGTTATAAACGTATCTATCGCTTCAATCGGAATGTAATAACCCACTATCTGATTTTTTGACCGCCCCAAGAAAAAAAGCGGTTTTAACGTTACTTGACCATTAGCGTCATAGGAGGGATAAGTTTCTTTTGACCAAGAGGTTTTAATCTTATTTAATAATAGGCGATAATTTTTTTGATTGCCCTGCCCTAATACCTGCCATAAAGCATAAAAACTAACAGATTTAGCAGATGAAAGGCTATGAACCGACCGGTTATTTTCAAGCATATGCAAAACTATGTCGGAAATGTTAAACTCTTGTTGATGACGCCTTGCAAAATAAGGTATCGCCTCTTTTTTAATCCCCACCACAATACCAAAATCACTGGGACGCTTCATAACTAAAAACATCGGCTCTTCTTTTATCACTCCATTTGATTGTTGAACCGGATATGTTTCATCCAAATATTTATCCGCAATAATCTTATGGGCCGTCCGATTGATATGCAACAATAAACCGAACTCTTTTAGAGGCAAATAAGTGTCTGAATAGGCTAAAACAGGGCGATTTTCCAAAAAGACACGTAGAGCCAATTTGTTAATTGAAATACCCATTTCTTTCAGCTCTTTTTCATGCTCGGTAATCAGGGCGTGAACGGCATTTTTATTTCTAAAAACAGTGCATAAATGGCCGGTGATTTTGGTGGAAACAAAGATGCTTTTTTCTACCAAAGAGCCGTCCGCTTGCCGGTCTAAATAAGTCGTATCTTTAAATTTTTGCAAAATCATTTGCGTGCGTTTAGCATCTGCACTTAATAAAAACTGCTGATAAAAAGAACGAAACGGTATCATCTCTTGATGATATGGCTCTAAAACAGTAGGGTTAACCACTATTTCTATTTTTTTATCATCTGCCCCTAAAACACGTAAAGACTCTTTGTATTTTTGAACAAAATGGGGTAAAAATTCTTTTTTGATTTGCCATGTTTGACACATCTGTAAAAACAACTTTTCTTTACCATCAGGGCCTGATACAAACTCTTTTGAGTGAATAGAGGCAATAAAATCTTTAAACAAATTAACCTTTTGGATACCGAGCAATCCAACTAAATTCATTGTTGTGTAATAAAGGGATAAATCCGTTTCAGATTTTTTTTCAATATGATACAGCGGTTCTTTAAAACCCATTTTTTTAAGCTGCTTTTCAAATTTTTTAACAAAAGATAAAACCCCTTTTTTATGAATAAAAAGAGCCTTTTTTTGATAGGTAAAAACATTTTTTTCCACCCCGTTCTCTTTAAATGTTAAATCAAGAGCGTTTTGGCGAATAAAGGCGTGCAACTCTTTAAGTGAAATGACAAGCGTTCCTCTTAACAGGCGACGCAAATGGTCTAAATCCATAAACGTATTGCTCTTGTCAAGCTCTTTAGATTTTTCTCTTAAAAGGTCTTGATACTTTTCTTTAAAAGCGGGGACCAACTCTTCTTTAAGATAAAAACGCACATTTTTATCTTGAGAAATCGCATAATCAAAAAAGCTTGTATCTGCCCCTGTTTCATCTTTATAAGTCGCTGAAATCAGCTCTTTTTTAATAAAATCAGCCAGCAAAGAGATGTTTTTAATATTGGGAGAAAACGAGCGGGAAAAATTCCACAAACGAACATACGATTTTTCTTTTTGAACAGGTTGAATCCGATATTTTAAAAGGTTAATAACATCCGGTTGCACCCCTAAAGATAAAAGCTCTTTTTCATAAGTGGCCACAAAAGAGGGGATTTTTTCTTTTAAAAAATAAAATAAGGTTTTATTTCCTCTCTTTTTTTTGATAATCATATCCTTTTGGATAACAGCTTCTAACGCATTATCACGTATTTTATCTGAAAGCTCATTTTGAGCAAAGGCCTCTATCTTTTGATATTCAGTGCGTTCAAGGTGTAACATATACACGAATGAGCGTAAAGAAATATAATCTTTTAATTCGGCAAGTGACTGTGTTGTTTTTTTTCTACCCATAAAAACTCCTTAATCTTTTTCTCGTCTGACAGCTTTTTTATATGCTTTTAAAACATAATCGGTAAAGCTAAGGCGAGAGGCCTGTCTTTTTTGGTGAAATTTCTTTAAGTCTATATTCATCTTTTGTAATTCCGGTGCTCGCGTGATTAAAAATCCCTCTGCCCCGTTTGAATCTATATATAAAACCTCTTTGTCCTGCCCCGGTGAAAATGCCCGACGAAAAACAGCCTTTGCCTCTGTCGGATTTTGAGCTGACGTATACGTATCTTCCATACACTCGTTTTCTATAAAGGCGTTTAGAGCGGCTCTTTTTTCAGGTGAAGAGTGGCCGATAACAACAGAAAAATAATAAAGCGACAGCAAATCTTTTGTTTTGCATTTGACTTGAGCTTTTCCTTCAAGCTCGGCTATGGAATAGTTTGTAATGCCCAGTTCCTTTTGATAAAACTTAGCAAAAAAGAGGAGATTTTCTTTTTTTATCACATAGCTGATATGGCCTTTTTCTTTACGGACAAGGAAAATAAGCGGTTCGGTTGTTGTGGTGCCGTCCGCTAAGGTAACCGTAACCTTATGGGCGAGCATCTCAGGTGTATATTTTAAATGTGCTTTATGCAACAAACGACGTAAATCTCTTAACGGCATATACGACTCATCCATCGGCAAAATAGTGCGTTTACCGGTCTTTTCCTCTAAGATAAGGGGATTGATACCATAGGATAAAAACAAGTCTTGATGCCGGTTGAGAAAGGCTGTTTCAGCCTCTTTGGACGTAAAGACATGTATCAGTTGCGTTCGGCTTTTAACCGCCTGAAATATCGGTTGCGGTGTTGTCTGATTTGATGGCACATACGTTTCATCCGTAAAATTATGGATATCCTTTTTTAACTTTTTATGCAAAAGCGGATTAACGGACAAAGATACCAATAAATCACGGATAGTAATGGCATTTTCTTTTTTAAGAGGTGCGGTTGTTTTTTTGATAAAATGAAGAACGCTTTTTTTAGAAAAGCCTATTTTAATTAACGCCTCTTGATATGTTTTTACAAAGTCAAAGATCTTGTCTTTTAAAATCGCCCGAGCAAAAATAAATTTAACTTTACCCTCTTTTTTATCTGTTATCGGCAAATAAGTTGCCTCCCCCAAAAAGAGTTTTTTTTCTTTATCTGAAAGGGCATTAGCAAAAAGACAAAGCTCTTTACCTAACTTATGGTTTCCTAATTGTGTGGCAACGACTGAAAAAGATAGATCCGTTTCCGGCAGATGCGTTTTTTCTACGCCAAGGACGATATGGTCGGTTAATCTGGCCCCTAATTTTTGAAGCTCAGCCTGATATTTTTGCACAAAGGGCCTTACCGCCTGTTTATGTACAGATAAAAAGCCGTTGACGTATTCAAAAGCTTTGATATTTTGTTTTTTGTTGCCGTCAGATACCTGATAAACATCCGTTAATGCTTTTTCTTGAATAAAGGTGGTTAATTTTTTGGTAAACCCCGGTCTACCGGATACTTCACAGGATAAGTGTCTCAGCGGGATAAAGGGACTTATCTCCTCTATCTCTTTGGCTTTTTTTAAAAGTTCGTCTTGATATAGCGACAAAAATAAATCTAATGTCTCTTTTTTAAAATAAAAAGGAAGGTCTATAATGGAAGTAATAGGAATAGTTTTTTATGCTTTAATATTCATAATGGGAACATTATTTGGTAGTTTTTTTACATTAGCAGTATATAGAATTCCCTTAAAACAAGATATTACACATACAAGATCATATTGTCCAAAATGTAATCATAAATTACAATTTTTAGATTTAATCCCGGTTTGGAGTTATATTTTTTTGGGTGGTAAATGCAGATATTGTAAA
>CALCTR010000009.1 GCA_937906925.1 uncultured Alphaproteobacteria bacterium | reverse complement strand
GGCCTGGGCCACCATTCCGCTCGTCCCCACCCGCAAAAAGCCCATATTCCAGTAGAGCAGGTCGAAAAGCATTGTTGCAACAGCCACTCCTCCAATCAGAGCAGCCTCTCCCAACCTTCCGGCAATGGCAACGTCAACCATTCCCACCAAAGGAACGGTAATGTTTGCAAAGATGCTCGGAATTGCTAATCTAAGAACCTGCTTGTTCATCTTTCTGACATTTAATGCACTCCGTTAACGGTATTTTCCCTCCTCCTCCAACATTCCAAGATAGGATTCATACCTTTCATATGCTATCTCGCCATTCTCAACAGCCTCTTTTAAATCCTCATAATGCAGTGCTTTTACAAAAATCTCTTGAATAACGCCGTTTTCATCACGGTTATACTGCATAAATACTAAGTTCCAAATTTCAACCCAACGGCTATCTTCCGGATCAAACTCAACCGGAACCGGGTCTAAACTGTTCCAATAAAAAATCTCGGTATCCGGACCGCAAGGGCCTGTTGCCTGCATATTCGGCCACCAATTATCTTCTAATAACGGTTTAATCCGTTCTTCTTTAATTCCTAAAGATTTCCATACAGCGATACTTTCTTCATCCATCGGAATAAGATGATTACCTTTAAAAACGGTAACAGCTAATTTTTCTACCGGAATATTTAGTTCTTTTGTTAAAAACTCAAAACTCCAAGCAATACTTTCTTTTTTAAAATAATCGCCTAAACTCCAGTTACCCAACATTTCAAAAAAAGTATGGTGTACCGGATCACCGACCTCTTCTAAATCGTTTGTTCTGACACATTTTTGATAGTTACATAATCTGGCCCCCTGCGGATGTGTTGCCCCTTTTAAATAAGGAACCAGTGGTTGCATACCCGCCGTATTAAACAAAACGGACGGATCATTTTCAGGCACGATGGGAGCTGACGGAATATGGGCATGACCGTTCTTTTTAAAAAACTCTATATAACTGTCTCTGACATTCATTTCAAACCTCTTTTATGTAGTGATAAAAATTGGCATAATTTTACCGTAAAAATCTTCAAATTGTCAAGTTCTATTTTTTATACTTTTATTTGAATTTTATTTTATCCTCTTTTTGTAAGTCATCTAAACTGATATTTTTCCAAGGCAAATAAAATTTTTGATAATAATATTTAAACAGTTTGAATGTGTTTTCTACTCCAACCACATGAGAAATAGCCGGATTTCCTTCATATAAAAAGTTTTCATAATTCATATTGTATTTGGCTTGCATAGCCTGATTAACCCATTTATTTATAAAGAGATTCCCCTCTTTTAAATCAGGGATATTATTTTGATAATAAGGCATTGAAGCAATTACATTTTTCATAAAATTAGCCCTCCCCGAGTACTTTAAATAATTTTCTCTGGGAGCATAAGCTTGCGGATTTATCAAAATCTTATGAATAGCATCAGCTAAAGCCTCAGGTGTAAAAGACTTGGCATATTCACCACCATTTCCAAAAAAAACAGGTGTTTTAGCTCTTGTAAATTTGTTAAAATCTTTAAAAACAACAACCGGCACATTTGAACTCATGGCCTCATGAATAAATCTGTTTTTTCCCTCATATAAAGAACACAATACCGCACATTTTGACAAAGAAAAATACTTTGGTAACTGCCAATAATTAATATACGGAATAAAATCAATATAAGCCTTAATATTATTATCCAAAATTTCATCCACTTCCTGCAGTGGCTTTTTAGCATAATCAATCGTCTGAGAATAATCTATTGACCCGTCCGGTCGTTTTGTAATTGTTGTTTCACCCAGTCCCCATATAACTTTTAACCTGTACCCGTATTTTTGCTCATAAATTTTTAAAGCTTTGGCAAAAACAGGAAGATTTTTAACCGGAAACGGCGTTGCAAGGCACAAAACATCTATGACTTTAGGCAAATCACAAACAGGTTTCATCACCCGCTCATTGGTATAATCAGCATCTTGCAAGGGCAAATAAGAAATATTTTTTAAATGCGGATTTTTCTTTTTAAAATACCTCTCCCGTTTTTTATTTTCATAACAGGTAAAATAACAATCCGCCTTTTGGGACCACGGATATGAAAAAGTCATGGAGTTTGCACAAACATGAAACAGCTTTTGCACATCCGGCAATTTATCTATAATTAAATCAGGCGTTTGCGTATAGCAAAATCCTTTAACAAAATGATTTTTATATAATAACGGCGGTAATGGCACCACAACACGCATTTGATGAAGCATCTTAGGCGTGGAATAAAGCTCTTCAAAACTGTAATTATCTAAATCCTGCCATATTTCTTCTATCTTTTTATCGGGATTAGGGTTGGAAAGATAGCTCTCCGGCCATTTGCCTTTCATTTTCGTCTCCTTTTTGTTTTTTATCAATACCATCCATCAAATTAAATGTCAACACTCATTTTATTTTCTTGCCCTTATTTATAAATTACAATATACTCCTTTATTAAGGAGACCTTATTATGAAAAGCAGCTACTTTCCCGATTATAAAAACAGCATCTTAGCCTTATCCTCCTCCCTTTTAAAAAAATACGGCATATCAGCCCATCATCCCTCTCTTATTCAACTGGATAAAGAATTAGCCAGCTATAAAAACGTTGTATTACTTATTTTTGACGGTATGGGTATCAACGTTTTAAATCAATACAAAAATGACACCCCCTTTTTACATCAAAAATTATTTCAAACAATCTCCTCCGTATATCCGCCAACGACAACAGCTGCCACAACCAGTATCCATTCCGGCCTTGCCCCGATAGAACATGGATGGATCGGATGGATGCAATACTTTAAAGAATATGATAAAGTTATTGAATTATTTAGGGATACAGATTTTTATGAACAAGAAAAAATAAATACAAATGTTTGGAAAGATTTTTTAGATTACGAAGATATTTACACTCAAATAAAAAAGGCAAACCCGTCTATTGAATTTACAAAGATATTTCCGTCTTGGTATCCCAATGGTGTAAAAAGCATTTCTCAAATGCGAAAAAAAATAATTTATGCCCTAAAAAATCATCCCAAAAATCTTATTTTAGGATATTGGAGTAATCCTGATAGCACCATACACAAAAAAGGCTTAAATACCCCCACAGTTTTATCTATTATGCAAGATATAAATACCGAAATGCAAAAACTTGCCGATCAAATTGATAAAGAAACTCTTGTTATCATAACAGCCGATCATGGTATTATTGATACAGAAGAAATTTTTATCAATGAGATTGCAGGATTTGATGAGTGCTTTAAAAATCCGCCCGCAATGGAAGCCAGAAGTGTTTCATTTTTTATAAAAGAGAATAAAAAAAATCAATTTTTAACTCTTTTTAATCGCTATTTTAAAGAAGATTTTCTTCTTTTTACACATGATGAATACATTAACTCAGGATTACTCGGCACCGGAAAAAAGCATAAAAAAATTGATGACTTTGTCGGGGATTATGTCGCTGTTTCGCATGGCAAAAGAGCTTTATGCTATTACACAAAAAAAGAAAAAGCTATTCGTCTTATGGCGGATCATGCCGGTATAACAAAAGAAGAAATGGAAGTTCCTCTTATCTTATTAAACAAATAGTTTCTAACATCATAAAAAACCGTTACATGAACAAAAAACATGTAATTGGCATTTTAAACAATAAAAAAACCTACAAATACAATATGTTATATTTTTGTAAATCTTTTTTAAAAAATTTTGTATACTTATTTTAAAAAATATGGTATAATAGTTGCATCAACAACTAAACTGAAAGGATGCCAAATGAGCCAAACAAACTTAAACCCTTTAGAAATTGAGCCGGTATATATTCAAAAAGAAATGTCTAAAGAAGATAAAGAAGCTTTAACCGTAAGCGCAAGGTTAAATGAAAGCCTTTATAAATTAACACAAAACCAAAAAAGAGAAAAAACTTTTTCTAAATTACTCATCGGTACCTCTATCGCTTTAGGCGGTCTTACCTTATGGGAGGCATATTCTGATCCTAAAAACGACGATTTTAACATCTCGGCACTGGCCGCTACCACCATTGGTGTTAATTTAGCTGGTACCGCTTTAAGACGTAAGTTAATGAGTAAAGAAGTAGAAACCATCCGTGAAACAACCGCAGGGTTTAATGCCCCCCAATACACAAAAACAACGCGAAAAATGGCAGAGAATGTCCAATCCGCAAATGGAAACCCTGCTTTTCCGATACTTAGTCAAGGTTTTCATGCACCAGAAATGCGTCTTAATTTTTTACAAACAATTTCAACCATTATTATGGCCAGTTCTCCTGTGGTTGGATCGTTATCCGGTGTTTTAGTCGGCGGCTCATTAGCAGCTTTTGCCTCTTTTTCTAAAGATGTCCGCGTAAGAAGATGTGCCTCCAGAATGAAAAAACATTTGGGCCGTGCTATGCCAAAAGTCATTACCAATCCTTATAAAAAAAGCATTGGTGATGAACGAGGTGAAAGATAATACATCATCTTTAGCAAAATTTACAGGGCGGTTTAACCGCCCTTTTCATTTAAGAACAAAAATTGTAGTCCCCTTACCTATTAGCCTCTAAATAATTTTTTAAATAATCAAGCCAATCGGATGTCTCATTTTCATTAAAGAATGAGATTAAAAAATCAATCATCAGCTGATGACGGGGTTGAGCCAATATTTTAGCTGTATCCGTAAACAAAAGCCCCTTCAATTTTAACAGCTTGTCAAAAAAATGATTGATAACCGTATCCGTACCATCAGCTTTTTTTTGATAAGCCTCAGCGGTAATTTGATGGGTAGGAAATATATTTTTATCAAAAATTTTACTTTTTTTGGCAAAAGCATATTCCAATGTCCGCACAACAGCCATTGATCCCATCGCATCTAACATATCGGCATCTGAGACAATCTGTCCCTCTTTTGAAACGGGATAAATCCCTCGCATCCGATTGGAATAACCCATTGTTAAAATAATATCACAAACTTTTGTTACCACAGCCGATGGCGTATGATATTTTTGCATAATTAAACGGGCATTTGTTAATTTTTTGGCAGCCTCAATCCCTACAAACTTATAATCATCCGTATCATGTAAAAGAGCGGCCAATTTAACCACCTCTTTATCTATATCTGCCCCTTCTTTATCCGCAATATAAAGAGCTGTTTTTAAAACACGCTCAACATGATCAAATGAATGACCCGAAAAGGATTTTAACACTTTTTTAACATCAAACAAGATATCTTCCGTCATAGTTGTAAAATATCACTATTTTTTTGTTTCGTCAAGAAAAACTCTTTTACTTTATACCCCTTATCCCATAGAACGATAAAACCTTGCATTTTCAAGATGCCATGCCGAGATGTTGCTTTTTTCTTGCACTGTGAGACGTCTTGGCATCATTTGAGACAAGGTCTGTGTTTGAATTTCATCCAACTTTTGCTGATTTTTAACAGGTGGATAAATAGGTTTCATTAAATAAGAGCCATCTCTATCCAGCCGAATAACCTGTCCCGGCCGAAATATTACATAGGAAAATGATGCTCGCTTGCCGGAAAAATCAAAGCATGGCAACGTTTTATTATTGATAGTATTATCAAGCCCCGTTCTTTCCGGTACCGTATCATCTTGCGTATCTTCATAAATAAAGCCGTCATACCCTTGTGCTTCCCAATAGCGGATCATCCGTTGCATAGATAAATTCATCCTGTTGACAAACATATTTTTGTGAAGAGGATGATTAGGGAACCATTTTTTTAATCCTTTGTATTCTAAATTGGTATCATGAACCCCTAAAATCGGATAAAGCGTTTCAAGCCCTAATTCGTAACGCACAGCCTCATCTTTAATTTTAAAGGGGTTTTTAAAAATAAAATCATAAATCGGTGGCACCTGAACCATAGATAATACTTGGGCTAAAGCCATATTTTTTTGATAGGGTGTTCTTACATGCTTATAAAAACGAAACTGAAAAACCATCTGTTCCCTAATTAAACGATACATCAAATCAGTTTTATAGCCACTGCGATAAAATCCCATCTCAACCATCAGCTTAGGATTGTATAAAGCTAAATGAGCCGGTATATAATAAGGTTCATTTTCATATCTTTTGACCTCTTTTTTATCTTTGATGTCTTTTACCGTTTCTAAAAACATCGTCATTGCATTTAATATATTATTCTCAGAACCGGCACTTTCAAACATACTGAAAGCCAGATGTTTTGTCTCAGAATATGAGCCTTTAATCCGCCCACAAGCTGCCTGATATGATCCAAAATGCGACAAGGGCCGAAACAATTCAAACCGCTTACTCGTTGCATGATAAACCGTCAAGGGTTCCCCCTTGCTATCAGCTAATAAACGATGCGTGGCCTGTTTATAATTAAAAAAAGCTAAATCCCGTTCCGGCTCAGACATAAAAAAACTCCTAAAAAGAGGAATAATTATAGCAAAAAAGCATTGTTTTGTCAATTATTTTAATACGTTTTGTCATTAAAAAACAAAAAAATACTGAAACTTTTTATTTTTTGTGGTATACTATTTTTAAGGAGGGAAAAATGCCGTTCATTGACCAATGGATTAACACGATTATCAATAATTTACCGGAATGGAATCATTCTCAAGCAAAGAATGACCCTTTGGTTCGATCTGAAATAAAGGCTTTCAAACAAGCAACAGTATTTATCAACAGGCAAAAACCATTTGAAGAGCAATTAAAAAAACTGGCTCAAATTGTCGCCCTTCGTATTGCGGATAATCACATCACACTTAAAGATAAAAATAATCAACCACTTATACCTTTCCCACCGATACAACAAAATAATTTGGCTTTAAACAAAGAAAGACTCCCTACCCCTCATTTTATAAAAAAAATAACCGTACAAAAAAACCAGCCTGACTGGCTTATTATCTCGCTTTTGGATATGCAGACGGGCATTGTGGCTATCCCATCTTTTGGCGGAGATATCACCACCCAAACAAAAGCCCGTCAAGATTTTATCACTGCTTTTTTTGAACAAAAAAAACAACAAAACTGGCAACGGATAATTTTTGATTTTAGAGGCAATACAGGTGGGGATAGTATGATTATAAAAGAAATTGCCGAAAGAATGAGTGGCAAACAGATTAAATATGCTGACAAAATTGAGCTTTTAAACACTTTAGCCGGTCAGAAAAAACAATCTGAAGGCTATGAACTCCCGCAAGAAAAAACTTATTCTTCTTTAGAACCCGATGATAAATACTCCGGACGTATCCTTATTTTACAAGACCGATATAACGCCTCCGCCACAGAGGGAGCTATTTATATGCTGACACAATTAGAAAACACAACCACAATCGGAGAAAACACAGCCGGTACTTTTAAAGGCGGAGCAACAACTACTTTATCTTTACCGGAGGGAAATCTTGTTATTGGTACTGTTTATTTAGAACGAACGGACAAAAATCAAACACCTGTTCAAGAAAAAAAAGGCCTATCTCCCGATATTTACTGTTTAAGCGAAAGAGCATTTGAAACTGCCTGTCTATTGATAAAAAATGAAGAAAAATCTAAAAATACGGCAACGCTCAACACTCCTCTTCACCAATACAGACAGGCAAACCTTAAACTAAAAAGATAAAATTTTCTTATCCACAGACTTATAAAATCAGTTACATTGTCGCCTTGTAATTGAAGGATATTGTTTACCGTAAATAATATCTGTTTTAGGTGTATCACGTTCTTGTGCTTTACCTCCGATAGCACGAGCAAATTGATGTATTAAAGCGTCCTCATTTCTGTCTTTTAATCGGTTAATGGTATCTGCTGAATAAAAACCCTCATAAGCCCGAGGATTTTTTTCAATTTCAAGCAGGTCTTTTATTATTTTATAAGAAACGCAAATCGTCTGCCCACTCCAATCACTTTTTGTTTCATGCATTTTAGTGGCATTTACGCCATTTTCCAGAACAATCATATTTCTTGTAGAAGAAATAGCAATATTCTCTTCTTTATTCAACCAGTTATTCACTTCTTCCAAATAATCGGGAGCATACCAATCATCATCATCAACTTTGCAAAAGTAATCATACTCTGCCTGTGGCAAATCACGCACTGTATCCAATAAATTATGCAACTGACCTCTATTATTGTCAAACCGAACCATTAACCGTTGTTTTTCAATAAAAGGCAACCATTCTTTCATAAATGTTTTTTCTATCCACTCCTTTTGGGTTCCTTTAACAGAAACACTCAATGTAAAATGAGGATAGCTTTGATTCATAAAACGTAAAATCTGTCCTGATAATAATAACGGTCGTTTATAACTTGTTATCATAACTAAAATACGATTTTGTTTTACTTGCCGATTTAAAGAAATCACATATGAAACAGATAAAAAAATCAATAATATAAAAACAAAACATAGCTTAAATACAAATACTTTTTTCATATCTGCCCCCTTTTGATTTTAAGACATTTTTTTATCTTTAACATAAAAAAAATTAAACAACAATAAAAACTTTTTTACCGATTATCCCCTACTTACTTTTTGATGATTATTTTATTGTTGATATCTGTCGGTGATTGTTTTGAAAAAGGTTTTTCTTTCCATAGCTTAAAATTAATTTCAGTCGGAAATGCCATCACTTTAAATCTAACCTCTTTTTGATATAGATTCTTCTTTTTATCTTTAAATATAATATGATTATCAGTTATTCTCGCATAGGGTATGAACATCATAAATGTCCATAAAAGTATTTGTTTTTTCATCATAATAAAACTCTTCCAAACGAATACGAAAAATTTCATCATGCATAGCAAAATCCAATTCTCTCGGTTCATTTACATTAATTGAATATCCGTTTAACACCATTGTGTTATGAGAAGATGAGTCTGTTTTGACCGGTTTATCTGAAAGGATGGTATAAGAACTTGAAAAAGAAGCAGAAGAGCTATCCGTTTTTATAGCACTATTATATTGACTTATAAAGCAAAATATAAAATAAGCAACGACACAAAGCAAATATAAAATTATTTGTACACCGATATGCTCAAACATACCTTTAAATCTACTAAACTTTATTTGTTTTTTTGCAACCTTCCACTCTAAATTTGTTTATTTAAGCTTCTTGTAAAATTCAAAACAGTCTTTTTTCATACACCCGCTCCCGCTATTCTTTGCCAACGCAATATGATTTAATTCCTCTGCCATGGCGTTCTTTAGATATTTTGCGATTAGAGCATTTTAAACAGCTATCCTCTGTGCCGGTTACCTCTATTTTTCCTATCCCAATCCCAAAATCACCCTTGGCATCACAACTATATTGATATAAAGAATACAAAGAAACACTGATAATTGGTTTATCTGGTTGAGGCAAAATACAATATCCATATTTCACAGTTCTGTTTGAGCATACCTGACAATTTTCTTCAACACCATTTACAGATATAATTTGATTTTTATCTTCACAACTATAGCAGCTACCATTTACATCCCGTAACGGTTTATCACTTGGACATTGCTTCAAACGACTTTTGCCATTTACAATCTCGCGTACATCTGTACACAAATTATTGCTAGCATGTCCTTCTATAATATCAAAAGATTTGACGTCATCACATTTAAAACAATGTCCCGTTTCGGCCAACAAGGGCTTATCCGCTGAACAAACGACACATCCATTTTGCACACCATTACTTGAATGAATATAAGTTCTGTTTGGACAAACATCACATTCTTGCTTTGAATCAACGAAAACAACACTAGATACATCATCACAGGATCGACATACCCCATTTCTATCTTGCAATGGTTTATCCGCCGGGCAATTCAATACACAATACATTTGTTTTTGGGTTCGATTAGAACAAACATGGCAAGCATTTGTATAAACCGATTTTTCATAATCACATGAATAACATTTTCCCATATGATCTGGCAAAGGCTTGTCATCTGGACAACGATTAATACAATGGTTATTATTATGTCCACTTGTATAAAAAAATCTATTAGGACATAAATTACAAATATCCTCACTCACATCAATTTCATCCGCATCACAAGCATAACACCCGCCATTACGATCTCTCATTGGATGAGTTTGAGGGCATTCTTTCAATATACAATTATATTTATATTTTCCCATCATTCGTTGCGGATATAAAGCACACTGTTTTTTATCATCTACTTTATAGGGAAAATAAATAGGCAGCGGATCATTTGGCGAACGACATGCCCCATCTCTGTCACGAATAGGATATTCTTTCGGACACTCCCCTTTTAATACACACTTTCCTTGTTTTATTTCACGATTAGGGCATTGAAGACAATTATAATCACCATATTGTCTAGTTAACTCTATAGCCTCAGGTGCATCACATGAAAAACATTGATATTTTTCATCATCATGTTTTTTTAATTTAATAGGTTTTTCTTCTGGACATGCAAGTGTACAAGTTCCACGCCCATAACCATCTTCATAAAAATGCCTATTTGGACATTTTGCACAATCCCAATCGCCATCAACCACAACATCTCTTTCAAAATCACATGGCTGACACCCACCTCCTATTCTAAGAGGCGCATGCTCTAAACATTCTCTTAACTCACATCCTCTATGTTTATGCCATGTTCGATTGGGACATTTTTGAGAACAAAGCTCATCTTTTGGCCTCTCATTTGTATCACAGGGTAAACATTCACCCTGATAACCGACTAAGGGCTTTTCCACCGGACAGGTATTTTGAGCCATTGCAGAATTAAAAAATAAAATAATCAGTCCTATTAAAAAATAGTGCATCACAATAGCTCCCTTAAAAATTCCATTGTTAATTCATCCCAACCGCTTTCGGTATCCGGATGCCTAAAAAAACCATACGCAAATAACAAATTTATTGTTTTTGCCTTATCTTCTGTTAATTTTGTTTTCTTTCCTCTTATTGAATAATGCGTTGCTTCTATGCCTGTTTTTGTTTTTATCACTTCTAAAGCAATTTGTCCGTTACGATAATAATGCGTTCCTGTTTGTTGGTTAGTTTTATAATCAACAGTCCCCAAATACTTTATTTTCCCGTTTTTGTAATATGTTTTATACTCTTTTTGATTATTTTTGTTTTGCTCTGCTTTACTGGCCACCCCACCGCTTTGGTAATGATACCTCATTCCATCAATCTCTTGTCCCTCTTGGATGTAAAAAACCCTTTTTTCATTACCATTTAAATGATAAACGATTTGCTTTCCTTCCAATTGATTATGCATATACGTATGCGTTAAACTGGGCGTTCCATCCGGGCGAAACTCTTCTGACGCTCCATGACGAAATCCCTTTTCCCATCTGACAATAAATCTTTTATTTTTATTTGGCCAGTACCACGTTTCAACACCATGTTTTTGACCAGAGACATAAGGGATTTCTTTATGTATATTCTGATTAGGAAAAAACACCTTTACCATCCCCGTAATGGGTTGATTGGTTTTATCTAACATTAAAAATTTAACCGAATCATAATGAACATCTTGTTCCGAGTAGACTTTATTTTCAGCTGCCGATACAGACATACAACATCCTATAAATAAAGACAATAGAAAAAAACAATACTTCATCACTATTCCCTTTCTATAACATAACTCAGTGCATAATCCAGCAAATAATCTGTTGCCGTCTGTTCATCTAAAGTTGTTTTTTGACCCGCTTTATCATAATAAATACCTCCAAGAGCTTTTTTCTCTTTAATCAACAAAATCAAAAAAGGCTTTTTATTTTCATAATAGGCAATAAAAAGCTTATCAGCATTTTGTCCTAAAGCCGGCTGAGAGCGAGCTGAAACAAGCCCATTTTTAAAATACCATTTTGTTATTTTAGCTTGCCAATCTTTTTCTATACGTACTTCCCCTGTAGGATAATACTCTAACAAATCAGAATTTTTTTTCGTGCAGTCAATAGGATACTGTCCCCCATTAATTCCAGTTGTCAAAAGTTTTTGTTTTATATCATTTTTAAGTTTAGTCCCATCTTTGGGTTTACCATTCCAATAATCAATGGTTTTCATACAGATATGATTTCTATATTCTGTTTTTTCATCTATTTCCCCGATTTTTACACGATCATACCAAATGGATGTGCCGTTTAATAATCCATTTTTAAATTCAAGCTCTTCTACTAAAATATCATCTTCATAACGGTACCATTTCCCTTCTTTTAGACCATTTTGATAGCCAACGGATATTCTTGTTTTGTATAGCGAACTCAGGTTTTGCCTGACACCCTGAAAAACAGAAACCACTTTTTCTCGCGGTATTTTTTCTCCTATATCAAATTCCAATCTCCCTGTAAAAGGCTTATCAGATAAATCATAAATTGTTTTATCACCGTGATATACCTTGATTTGATTTAAATTATAAATGACTTCTGCCAAAACAATCTGTGGTAGTAACGTTAAAAAGAATAAGCCACACAAAACCAATCGCATAATAGTATTCCCCCTGCTATCTTGTATCCCCTTATACGGTATTATAATATACCACCCATATAATAGTCAAGCTAATTTAAAATTAACCTCATTCACATTTTACACAGCACAAAAATTTATTGAAATATACAAACTGATTTGATACAAAGAAAGAATATTTAGCCTTTTTATATTTTCTTTGTATGGGGATCTTTTTTAGCCGGAATTAAAAGAATTTTTAAAAAGAAGACCAAATAAAAAAGAGCATGATAAAACTTCTTTATTTAAACAATCAAAGACATCGGGCATACTTACACACAGAATATTTAATTAGATTAAAATTCTTATGAATGGATATCCAGATATTCTTTCATTAATCTGTTGCACATTAAAATATCATCTTTTGTTTCACAGTATTTAAATAAATCTATATAAGTTTTGACATTTCCCTCATAAATCTTTGGATTTATTTGATATTTATCCATTTTTTGTTGCCATAACGGCAAAAGCCAAAAATGCACATGCGGGTTGATTATTTTTTCTTCATGGTATAATTGAACACGCTCTATTTTTAATACCTCTCTCATTCCACGGCGAACCAAGGCGATCATTTCAAAAAGTTTTTTAGCTGTTTCGGCCGAAATATCAGCTATAGAACCGATATGTTTTCGCAGGCTAACAATATAAAAAGCCGGTATTGGCCATTCAACATCTTGCCTGATAATAATATCTTCATTTTGCCAAATAGGCTCAACCTCTATTGGAAGTTTTTCAGGATTATCATTCATCCAGCATCCTCTACAGGTATTGCCGTCAACAGTATAACTTTTTCCGTCTACGTGGTGAAATATTTTAGTGTTTGACATTCTTTAAAATCCTTTGTCGTAAAATTGCATAAAAGTCTCTGCATAATTAAAACCAAACGCTTGTCCATCTGCCTGAGCTTGGGCATGAAACATTGTTTTCCATCTTTCAGTTTTGGGATACTCAGACTGATAGGAAGATATCAATTTCATTTTTTGATCAATATATTTAGATATATCAACCACATAATTTTTTACAAACGGTTGAAGGGTCGGATTAAAATTTGAAAGATAAAACAATATCTTGTTGGCACGCCTACCGGCAATAATTGTAGCGGCTCCCACCGCTGCATGATCGGTATGCTGATCAAATGGGAAATGTGTATAAATACAATCTGGCTTTATATTTTCAACGATTTTTTGTATCGCAAAAACTAAATCTGAGTCATTGCGAAGAGTTAATGTCTCAAAATTTAATGTTATTAAGTCAGCGGCCAATATATCGCTATTTTTTTTTGCCTCCCTTTTTGCATCAATAGAACAACGCTTTCTTCCGGAAATTTCTTTATATCCGCTTTTCGTAATCGTTAGAAGACATATTTCATCTCCACGTTGCCTATGTTTTAATAACGTACCACCACATCCTAATTCAATATCATCAAAATGTGCCCCAATAGCTAAAACTTTCATTTTTCTTCCTCCTGAAATATAAATTCTATAATTTTATCAATTTCAGCTTTGTTTTTTATATTACCCACAATTATCCTTTTGTTATTTTCATCTTTAGTATCATTCCAATAATTTTCATTTGTCGCAAAAGGAGTCCAAGCCTCACCATCATTATCTATAAGTAAATACAAATTTTTTCTTTTTTGTCTTGATTTATCATTTAGGATTATCGGACTTTTATTATCTTTTAGATATTTTTTTATTTTCTGACAATAAAAAACAAATGCTTCATCAGATATATTATATTTTTCTCTGTTTAAATATCCCATTGGTCCAATAGCCATAAATTGGAATAATTGCCATTTTGTAATGTAGGGATACTTTAACAATATATCCGCAATATTTTTTAAATCATCTATATTTAACTTATGGACAACCGTGTTAATACATATTTTTATCTTATGATTTTTTAATATTTCTAATAATTTTATAGATTCATCAAAAATACAAAGACGCCCTGTCCGAAACGTAGAAACGATTGCATTATTGCTACCGTCTAATGGAATACCCAATACGTCTACAAAGGGGGCTATATCATTTACAGATATCTTTGTCAGTTTTTCTTTTTTAGGTATTGTATAGACATCATCTAATAATCTTGTTCCAACGGTATCTAAATTAATTTTAAATCCCATTTTTTTTATATTACACAGTAAATCTACAATATTCTCGCGAGCGAGCGGATCTCCCCCACTGATTGTAATTTTTTCAATTTTATTTTTAGGAAGTTGATATAAAAAATTTAAAATTTCATCATTTGTAACAAGATTATTACATTTTCCAAAAAAATTATAACATCCCGGACATTTCACGAAACAGTTTTTTGAAACACTAATTATTATATGCCGATGATCCATATTATTCATTTTTTCTATACCCATTGATGTAACTAAGAAAGAGAAGGCAAATATGCTTAAAATTAAAAGCAATATTTTGACTTTGTATTTCTTCAGGCGTCAAAAAAGCTAACTTTTGCCCTTCTCCACAAGTTAATTCCGTAACACTTTTATCAAAAAAGCTCCAATAAACATTTTCAATATGATAAGGGGTTTTTAAAGTCATAAATTTATGTATTTTACAAGGACAAATACCAATTTCTTCAAGACATTCTCTTTTTACCGCTTCATAGGGCGTTTCGCCTTTTATTTTTTCGCCACCAATCAAATCCCAACAGTTAGGATATAAGATGCCTTTTTTATTATCCCTTAAACACATCAAAATTTTGTTTTCATTATTTACAAGTATGACACTTGCGGCTACTGCTTTAGGTTCCATTTTTGATTATCTCCAATGTTCTGCCTATACCAAAAAGTGAGATTGTTGCCGGAATAGATAACGGATATTTTTGATACATATATCTTGAATCTTGAAATGTTAAATCAATGTTATTTTCCTTGAACAGTGCTTCATCCAGATAATCTGTTCCATGCGGGCCACTCAGATAATGATTAGCCCCATTTCTTTTAACATTTTCAATAATATTCAACGTTGCATTATCGGTTGTATTTGGTGCTGATATAACAAATGGTGTTTCTATACATAAAAAATTTTTCACCAAATTTAATAAGACAAAATTGATAAGCCAAAGTGAATCCAAATGCTCTACACTTTCTAACCAACTGATTAACAAGGGAAATACGTCATTAAAATGTTTATCTGCATAATGGGCTTGTTCAAATTCTCTTAATAATCTTTGCGAAAAATTTTTTTCTACTTTTATTTGATTTATAGAGAAATTATAACTTTGATGATTAAAGGATTTTTGTATCTTTAATCCCCACTTAGCCTTTTTATCCGCATTTGCAATAAAAGAATAATGCTGCCACGTTTTTGATGTAAACTGATTGAATATGGATACATCAAAAACATCTGCATGATATACCTTGTTCCAAAAACCGACCCAAGGTAAAAAACTACATTGGTGCCCACTATATACTCTTTTTTGCATATGCCCATTTTTTCCTAAATAGTCCAATAATCAATTTATTTTTGTATAAATATTAAATCTTGTCAAGAAAAAATCTATATTTGATATTATAAAGAAAGGGGCAAAGATGATTTTCAAAACAATCTATAAAAAGAACACTAATGACAGAAGATGCACAAAATTCGTTTCCAAATGATTTAAATAAAAAGTGGGGAGAAAAATTTTGATAAATTTATTAAAAATATCATTTTTTACTTTTAGTTTTATATTTGTATCTCATGTTTGTTTTTCAAATGAACCTGTTAATACCTTTAAAAAAAAAGAAAATTTTGATATCAATGTTGGTGATGAAGACTTGTCAAAAACAGCTCTTATGTGGGCGGCACAACATGGGTATATTGAAAGTGTTAAACTATTGGTTGAAAATGGGGCAAATTTAAATCAACAAACCTAACGAACCCTTACAAAACAATGACTTATGTCAAAAAATGCTCATTTCTGACGAATATCAAAAATCGCCTCATACGAACTCTAAAAACACATTAAAAAACAACAAGTTAGACGATTCAACATCTAACCTGTCCAGTGTGGCTGGAGAGGTCTGGTAATACACGGACTTTATTATTTTACTTTCTGAATATATTTGGGTGGAATAACGCCACCTTTGATAACGATAAGATAGTAACGAATAAAAGCAAAACGCCATCCCTTTTCATCATCTAAAATAGTGTAATCATTCGCTGTAAAATCAATTTCAGTTAAATCAGAAATTTTATATAAGCCTTCATCATTTTTATTTTGAGGTTCTTTTTCCAACACAGAAGGACTCACATAAACGGCTTCTATCAACCCATCTTTTTTAAGGGCGGAAATATCAATTTTAAATAAATCTGATGTTTCTATAAATTTCCTTATGCTAGGTGTGTTTTGAGTGTGTTGCAGTGGTTCAATCAATAACCTAATGCCTCGGCTACGTCCGGCAAAGCAACTTTCCATCCACTTCACGATATCTGAATGTGTCGTTTTTCCTGAACGTTTTATATAGTAATTAATATCTGCTTTTGGTTTTTTGGCAAAAGACAGAATCCCTTCTGATAAAACATTATTCCTTTTTGCAACGTAATGGTAAAGATACATGCTATTCATCCTTTTTTGTTTTATGTTATACTTAAATATTATAAAAATCAACTATAATTACCATCTGCAATCTCTGGGATAAAATTTTGACATCCCAAGACAGAAGCATTGTAAAATAAGGCTTTTTTGAATTTTGAGTCCGTGTAAGGCTGAAAAAAGAGCTTTTTGAAAAACACTGTATACGGACTAATATAAGTGATTGTAAAATAATGAAAAAGTCGCTATTTCTAGCGACTTGTCTGTTTTGGCTGGGGTGGCTGGATTCGAACCAACGAATGGCGGAATCAGAATCCGCTGCCTTACCACTTGGCGACACCCCAACAGTATTTCTCCTATTTACTACATTTAAAAATAAAATGCAAGAACTTTTTTTAATTTTCACCAAATCTGTTATTGATTAACTCTTCAAGAGCTTTTAAGGCTTCTTCAGCATCCTCTCCCTTTGCCGTGATTAAAATCTCATCACCTAGTGGAACGCCTAACATCAAAATACCCATTATAGACTTACCAGAGACTTGCAATCCGTCTTTATTTGTAACCAAAATATCGGCCGAAAACTTATCAGCAACTTTAACAAATTCTGCCGTTGCGCGAGCATGCAAACCCTTTAAATTTTGAATAGTTATTTTAAGTTCTTTATGTACCATTTTAAGAATCAAGTTTTAACAAATGAGAGGCAATATTTATATATTTACGGCCAGCTTCTTGTGCATCTACAACCGCATCGGCAATCGTTTCATTACGCTCACGAACTAACTTAACCAACAATGGAATATTCATACCGGAAATAACCTCTATATTACGTTCTTCCATAATTGAAATCGCCAAATTTGAAGGCGTACCACCAAACATGTCCGTTACAACGACAACCCCATCTCCCGTATCAGCGATAGATGTTTTTTCCAAAATTTCATGGCGCTTCTTTTCCATATCGTCCGTAATTTGAATGCCGACACATTCTATGCCCTCTTGCTTACCAACCACATGTTCTACAACTTTAAGCATTTCCTCTGCCAAATTACAGTGTGCAACAAGAACAATACCTATCATTATTATCTCCTATAAGCTTTCAACTAAAACCCATTCTTTTTTTAAAAGTCTTATAACGGCTTTTATTTTTTTTGTCAAGGCAAAATCATACATTTTAAAATTAAAAACAGGAACCTTTATATCTGAAATTAAAGCATATTCAGGTAGAACGCCTGTTCCTTCATTTTCATCAAGACAAATCAAAGCCTTAACTTCACAGGGCTTAGAGACACTTTCATCTAATTTTATTATTCCGATACCTCTGATAAAAAGATGCGCTTTTAATCTTTCCGGTGGCAGAGCAAATAATTTTTGATTTTTCACCTGTAAAAAGGTGATATCATCACTAATTAGAATAGCCCCCTCATCTATCAAAGATAAAGCTAAAGAGGATTTACCGCTCTTTGGTTTACCTGTAATCAAAACAGCAAAACCGTCTATCAAAACGCTGGTCGCGTTATAAGAAAGATGCGTCATAAATCCTCTTTAAGCTGGCGTTCTCGGAGGGAGTCGAACCCACGGCAGACAAGGTTTAGGAAACCTCCGCTCTATCCTACTGAGCTACAGAGCCATTAACTATTTAATTTTAACATAAATTTGTTATATAATAAATACATAATTAAATTATTTTAAACAAAATAATATTAAATATACAAGTATAATATAATATACATAAAACAAAAAAATCCCCTCCCGGATGTTCCGGAAGGGGAAGTTTTTATTACACCCGGTTTCCATTTGCAGGCGAAATACATTGTTCATGCAGTCAGCCCATTATATATGGGGGGAGAACAGGAAGAAGAAGCTAAACTACGCTCTTGTTATAGAAAAAGTCTTCAGATTGCAAAGGAACATAATATCAAATCAATTTCCTTTCCGCTTATTTCTACCGGAGGATTTGGGTATCCGAAGGAAGAAGGCATGCGTATTGCGGTAGATGAGATTCATGCTTTTCTTTTGAAAAATGAAATGCAGATATATCTGGTTGTCTTTGATAACAAAGCAACCATGTTGGGAGAAAAGATATATTCTGACTTGGAAGAGTACATTGATCATAATTATGTGTGTGATAAGTGTGAAGAAGAATACGGAGACCAATATTTAGGTTCGATAAGAAGTGATGCTCTAGGTTATGATACATATTGTACAAATAGAACTGATTTAGAAGAAAAACGTGTTTTCGGGAATATGAAAATTAGCGGAGCAATTGAATGTTTCCTTTCAAGCTGTTTCAAAATGGGAAAATGGAACGACTGTTCCTGATACATTACTGCTGTCACAGTTAGCATATGTACTTAAAACTTCAGTAGATACAATAGTGGGATATAAAACTGCACCAATTACTGAATATGAAAAGAAGTATATAAATACAAAAATCAGATTACAGGTTCTATTGATTTTGTGACAAATGGAACGATGGAAATACCGGAATCCATTTTGGATTTTTTTGAAGAGCATAATGATTCGGTAAGAGTTATATTAA
>CALCTR010000008.1 GCA_937906925.1 uncultured Alphaproteobacteria bacterium | reverse complement strand
CTTGTAAAAAGGAGACTATATTATGAAATTTAAAAATGAATCCGGTCGTTCAATGGTTGAAATGCTTGGTGTTTTGGCTATTATCGGTGTATTGTCAATCGGTGGTATTGCCGGTTATGTTCTCTCTATGAACAGATACAGAGCTAATAATCTTATTGATTTGGGTGCTAAATTTGCTTCTTTAGCTTACTCTGCAAATGCAACCGCAGAAACATTTAACAAGACAAAACCAACATCAACCAACTTTTTGTTTAGTGAGGCTGGATTAGGGACAATTGATACAGCTTCAGGTGAAAATATTACTTTAAAGACAATAGCGGATAAGTCTGTTACGGTAACTGTTAAGTTTTCAAGCAAAGATGTTTGTGAGACGGCAATTTCAATTTTAGGTAAAGAGATTACTTCTGAAACCTGTGCTGGCAATTCGTACGATATAGAATACAAACAAAATTAATTTAAGGGTATAAGGAGATTATAAGATGAAAAAATTAGAATCAGGTCGTTCAATGGTTGAAATGCTTGGTGTTTTAGCTATCATTGGTGTATTGTCAGTTGGTGGTATTGCCGGCTATGTTCTCTCTATGAACAGATACAGAGCCAATCAAATGTTAGATTTAGCTAACAAATATGCTGGGGTACTGAGTGCTTCACAACAAGCTTATGTTATCAGAAACGGGTCTATGGCTAACTGGACCGCCCCAACATTTGCACAGTCAAAAGTAGGTACATTACCAGGTAATGGCTATTCTATTTCATTAGATAGTTCTCAGACATTTAGTGATGCCGAGACAAGATTTACTCTTAATTTGACTTTTATATCCGAGTCTATTTGTAAAACAGCAGTAAAAATTAACGCTGACCCTAATGTAAGTTGTAATGGTACACAGGCATCTTTTGTTTTTAATGTGGGTAACTAATTTATAAATGATTGGAAAAAAAGCACAACTTTTTATGGTTGTGCTTTTTTTGTTGAAAAAATAAAAAATAAACCTTAGACTGTCCTTCAAAAACAACCCCTTATAAAAGGAGATGGTATGAAAAAATTTATTTATCCGTTTTTATTGGCTATTTATTTTAACACCCCTTGTTTAGCTGATAATGTTATTTTGATGATTGGCGACGGCATGGGAAAAAATCATATCACTTGTACGGCAAAAACAACCCCTTTATTTTTACCTACCCTTAAAATAAAAGGAGATGTTACAACTTATTCAGCCAGTCATACCATTACCGACTCGGCTGCCGGTGCCACGGCATATTCTTGCGGATTAAAAACAAATAACTCGTACTTAGCCTTAGACAGTAATAAAACACCTTGTGAAACACTGGCAGAAATGAGTGTTAAAAACGGCTTTAAGACCCTTATCCGCACAACAGATGTTATTACGGGGGCTACTCCTGCCGCCTTTTATGCACACGTTGATTATAGATATAAAACGCAAGAAATAAAAGAGCAATTAGCCAAAGCACAAGAACAAATGGATATTAAAGCCGTTACCCACATTGATACAGAAGTTAAAGAGGTATTAGCCAAGCTTAAAAAAGAGAAAAAACCCTTTTTTATGATGATTGAAGAATCAGAAATAGACAAACAATCTCACAATAACAACTATCAAAAAATGCAAGAAGCACTTGTCCGTTTTGATAATGCTGTTAAAGAAGCGGTCAATTTTGCTAAACGCGATAAAAAAACAACCGTTATTGTTGTTGCTGATCATGAAACCGGTGGGTTAACCACTCACTGTAATTATACAAAAAACAACCATTCAAGTGCAGACGTCCATTATTTTGCCTTTGGGCAACATGCAAAATTATTTAACCAAAAAGTAATGGACAATACCGATATTCATCATAAAATCAAACAAATTTTATTTAAATAAAGGTTATTTAAATGCCGTTTAGTTTGCCATAAAATACAATATAAAAAGAGACAATTTTTTATCTTTTAATTATGCCATTTGATTTATATCACGTTGTACTTGTGTCTGCGTTGTTTGATGTGTTTGTCCTGATTGTGCTAATGTTTTAAGCAAGTTTGATTCGTTTTTTTCACTCTCTTGTGATTCTTGTATGCCCTCTTTATCTGATACTACCTCAGCAACAACTTTCTCATCTGATTGATTTTCAGCTGATTTATCTAATTGAACTAAGTCTTCTCCCGCTGATTTATCGTCAGGATAGCGGTTGGCAAAAGCCTCTTTTAACGGATGGTTTTCAGAACCGATAATGGCTAGTTTCACTTCCGGTCTTTCGGCTAACCAATCATCTAGCAATTTGGCATGTTTTTCACTTTTAGAAAGAGATTCAAACCCCTTTGAATTAGTTGCATCCATTAACTGAGCAACACACATATCATTTTGTTTTCCCTCTAAGGCTGTCATCAATGGGGTTTTTCCCTCATTGTTAACGTGATTAGCATCTACTCCATTATCTAACAAAATCTTTGTCATTAATTGATTATGTGTACACAAATGCAGGGCATTTGAGCCGGTTTTACTTTCTTTAGCTGTATCTGCACCTTTTTCTATCAAACCGGTTATTGCCGCAATATTACCCGTTTCTGCCGCAACCAAAAAGGCATTCTTACCCTCTTTATTTTCCTGATTTATATCCAGTTTGCCACTTTGAATCATATCATCAACTAACGCCTGACCGATACGATAATTATTTTTTGCCTTTTCACTATATTCACTTTCCTTTGAAATATCTAACGGACGCCCTGTATAATACTCAATACAATCCTTATCCGGTGCCGTTTCTTTTAATATCGTCATAAATGTTGTATCGCCCGTTGCCTCATTGGTTCCATTGGGATTGGCTTTTCCCTCTTTATACAAAAGTGCTGCCATATCCATATCACCCTGACTTACAGCCATTCCCATAGCCGTATTGTAAGGGGTATAATTATTACCGTTATAATTCCCCCTGGTATCCATGTTGACATTATCACCCCGCTCTATTAAGGCTTTCATGGCCTTTGTATCCCCCCGTTCTAATACGGTATAAACAGTATCGTCGGAGCGAAGATTAGTAGAAGCACTCTGCGTTACAGGTCTAACCAGTTTATAAACATAATTAAGCGGGTCTTTTTTATACTCATCATAGGTTAATGTATCTTTTACCAATCTTATATCAGAACCTAATTTTCCCATCGTCCAATTTGCTATGTCGGCATAGCCGTTATGACCGGCATTCAAAGCTTCAAACCCCTTAGACCCCATGTGTGTGAGAACATCAGCCGTATTTTGTATCCCATCAACCACAGCCTCACCTGTTTTTATGGCGTAATCTTGAGCAGTTACCGCTCCTTCGTAGCGTTTTTCAACTGCTTCTTTTCCCATATTATAAATGCCCTTACCTGTGTCTACCGGATGCATCACTATTTGTGTAACACCCTCAGTCATTTCATTGGCAATTTTTTTAATTCGTAAATTAGCAACATCATCTATAAATTCTTTACATCCTTTAGGATCACAGGCCGCTGTTAATACCGTTGCAATAGGACCTCCCACCTTGGCAACTTTGGAAACTGTACGTGCAGCCTTAATCGCTTGTTTGCCACCTCTAACAGAGGCAACTCCGTTTACGACTTTTTGTTTGACTGTATTAATGGCTGTATCTACTTTTTTAACACCTACAACAACAGAACCTATAACTCCTGCCTTTTTGGACATTTCCAGAAACTCTTCTTTTATTTTAGGAGGGACAGAGGATTTATCTTCCGTCATTTTTACCGGTTCAGATGTGCCTAAAGAAGTCTTGGCCGTCTGTGGCATTTGTGCCGCCATCGCCTCTTGACGATAAGGTGTTTGGACATAGGGTTGATGAGCTAACGGACTTTTTGCTACGACTTCTTGACTTGTCATAACACCGCTACCGGATGTTTGCGACAAAATATCATCAAAATATGAAGAACTTTTTTGTCTTACTTGTGAATAGCTACTTCTTCTGGTGCTGAAGGAGCTAAAATACTCACTGGCTGTGGGAGTATTCTCATATATCAAAACGTTACCCTTAACCGTTGCTTTAACTCCATAACCTTTTAACAGTTCACGATCTGTTTCTAGCGAGGCAACCATTGCTGTTGTATACCCATTTCCGGGATGAGATGTATTCAACTTCTTTAACTGTGAAAAATCACCATTTTTTACCTCATAGCCCATCTCTTTTAACAAAGATTGAGCCTCGCTTTTATCAAAATAAACTACAATGGGGCCATATAAACCCGACTTTATACCCATATTTGTCATCTTTATTTTAAAAAGATTTGCTTCTCTTTGGGTATCAAAAACAAAACGGGTTACATCACCCTTAATTCCCGCCTGTTTTGCAAGTTTATCTCGCCACTCCCCATTTTCAAACTTTGTATCATAAAAAGTACCGGTTGTTTTGTATACCATTGCTCTGTTTTGCGGCGTGCCATGATAATTAAGTACAGGTATCTTTTTATCCCCATCATATCTATAGCCTATTTTTGTCCCAACTCCCTCTCGATTTAATTTTTGGGCTATGATTTGAGCATCAACATCATTTTTAAGTGAAACAGTTTCAATATATTTCAAATCATCCGCCGTTACCTTTCCATCAGGATCTTTTACACCTAATTCTTTTAAAACAGTTTCAGCTTTTGTCTGATCAAATAAAATATATCTTCCCGCATAGGGGCGAACACCAACACCTAATTTTTTTAATATACGGTAGGATTGTGAATATCCGGCAGGCTCTTTAATCACACCTATCGGATAATTTAATTTTTTCTCTTTTGCAAGGGTTTTAAGTTTTTGTGTATCTTCCAGAAAATCATTCGCAGTATTTTCTTTATGCCTTTGTATCTTATTTAGACCATCATCCATCGCCTGTTCTAAACTCTCTCTACTCTTTACAGGTTTTTGTTCCCGAACAATGATATTACCATATGCATCACAACTCTTATGTGTTGCATAAAGCTGATCTCTAGAAACAGCAAAAAACTTACCTTTTTCTATATCAGTTACATTTAAAATATCGCCAGCCTTATAGCGAACTTTATTCCCCGCAAATTTAAATTCTATATCCTCATCTAATATGTAAATACGCTCGGCACGTGATTTAGGATGATATAAACCAGGCTCTTTTGCATCCGGCACATACCTTTCTTTAAAAGTATCTGCCTCAATCATATATTCCCCACCATTTATATCTTTAGCAACCATTGTTCCCTCGGATCTAACAAAGGGCATTTCATCTAATTCAGACCAGATTTCCATTGTCTTTCCGCTTGGAACAACACTTTCACCCACCTGCCCCAAACGCGCTCTAATAGGTTTTGTCTCAGCAACATAATGCTCCGGCTTTCTTGTCGCAAGTTCCGCCACATAAGACTGCATATCATCAATATATCTGTATTTAGACATAACCCCACCCATCCTTTAAATATCCTACTCTGTTTAGTTTAACATAAATTTATACTTTTGTCAAAAAAAGTTATAATCTACCTTATTTTTGAAAATTTTTTAATAAACAAAATAAAAATTCTTTAAAAACTACATTATATTGCTTGTTTGTTTTTATATTATGGAGTTTAGCAGGAAATTTACACTGTACTTTTTTACTGTTCATAGGGGCTTTTTTATGCGGAACTGCAGATGCTGTTAGATCTGGCACAGATGGAGCTTTAATCTATGAAACAATGGAAGAATTAGGCGAACAAGAAAATTTTAAAATACAATATGCAAAAAGTCGTGGTTGGGGACAAACAGGAGCAACTGTCTGCTTGTTTTATGGTACAGAAAGAATAAGCTGACCAATATCATGCAAAATGAATTTTCACCCGAACAACGTGCTACAATGAAATCTATCATCTCTTGTTTATCTAGCATTTTTATAGCTTTTGTTCTTATCTTAATGGGATGGATTGCTGATATTTATGGTGCTAGAACAGCGATTTTAATAGCAATATTAGTAAAGATTACTGTCATTATCAGCTCTCTCATTATTTTAAATAAAAAAGAGTTCGATAAATTGGAAAATGAATACTTACAAAATAGAACTATTATCGAACCAGCACAATTGCTTGGAAAACAACAAAAAAACCACCCGATACGGGTGGTTTAAATTTTTGGTACAGCACACTTAGCGAATACCGAGCCAATTATTACAAAGAAATTGATGAGTTGTATCGTTTAATTGAAAGCCTTTCCTTTCAATCACAACTTAAACAAGTCATCTAAACCTGCCCTAAGGGCTGGAAGTTGGGTTTTAACTTTTTTGATTGCTTTACATTAACGATTATGATATATTTTTTTATATTGATCAACGAGGAATTTATGATACGCAGAAACATCCTATTATTTAAAATAACACAATTTTTTGGTGGATTGTGGTTTTTGGCGCCATTGGCTATTGTTTATTTTGAAACAATAACACAATCATATGCTGTGGCCATGTCTGTTTTTGCCGTTTCATCACTTTCTACCACATTTATGGAAATTCCCGCCGGTTTATTTTCTGACAAAATAGGTCGGCGAAAAACATTATTATTTTCTCCATTACTTATTTGTTTGGCTTTTTTATTATGGGCATTGGCAGGAAATTTTCACTGTTCGTCTTTATTATTCATCGGGGCTTTTTTATACGGAACCGCCGACGCTGTTAGGTCTGGCACAGATGAAGCTTTAATCTATGAAACAATGGAAGAATTGGGCGAACAAGAAAATTTTAAAATACAATATGCAAAAAGTCGTGGTTGGGGACAAACAGGTGCAACTGTTAGTGCTATTCTTGCAGCTTTAATTTCATACTACTCCTCCCTACAAATATTAGCTTGGACATCCATTATTCCGTTTATTGCACAATTAATCGCTGTATGGCTTTATATTGAACCAAAACGCTCACAAAAACCTAAAAAAGCAAATTCTTGGATCAATTTTCAACTGGCTTTCAAGAAATTATGGCAAAATCGGAAATTACGTTTTTATACAAGTATTGAAATGATTGATACTGCTTTTGGAACTGCTACCTTTCGCTTTGAAGGTGCATATTATCAAACATTGATAACACAATGGGGCGTAAATATCGTCCGTTTTTCAAAACATATTTTAGGAATAATCGGCTTTTTTATTGTTCCATATTTTCGTAAAATTAATATCGTTAAACTGTTTTTTGGTTCAATGATTGGAAACGCTTTTGTCAGATTGATTGGAGTAATTTTAAACAACACCTTTGCCCCTTTTATTATGGCAACCGTCAGCTTGTTTTATGGTACAGAAAGAACAAGTTGTGCCAATATCATGCAAAATGAATTTTCACCCGAACAACGTGCTACAATGAAATCCATTATTTCATGCCTATCCAGTATTTTTGCAGCATTTGTACTTATCTTAATGGGATGGATTGCGGATGTTTATGGCTCCAGAACAGCAATCTTAACAGCAATTTTAGTAAAGATTGCTGTCATTATCAGCTCTCTCATTATTTTAAATAAAAAAAGAGTTCTATGAACTTCCAAAATAGCTCTTACAAAATCGAACCGTTACCGAACCGGTACAACTGCTTGAAATACAAATAAAAAAACAACTCCCGAAATGGGAGTTGTATGTTTTGGTACAGCACACTTAGCGAATACCGAGCCAATAATATCAAAGAAATTGATGATTTATACCGTTTAATTGAAAGCCATCCCTTTCAATATCAATTTGAAGAAGTTATCTAAACCTGTCCTAAGGGCCGGAAGTTGGGTTTGATGAGAATAAAACCTTTACCTATGCGATGATAAAGGTTGAAAATAAATTTTATTTTGATTTTAAATCCAGTTCAAGTTGTGGTGTAGACTTTAAAAACTTTTTTTTACATTGGCTACAATAAGGTAACCCCAGCTTTGTTTTAGCATTTGGTGTTGATTGATATTCCTTTCCACATTTAGAACATTTCCACCACCTTTTAATACCACTTTTGGGCAAGACATCTTCAGGTTTAACAGGATAATTTTTATCATAATCCCACTCTTTTGCTATTTCTGGATACTTTGTCTTTAAATCATTTATCCCTTTTAATGGAACTCTACCAGCACAACAAGGACATCCAACACCTTTTTTTCTATTATTTGGACTAGATTGCCATTCATATCCACACTTTTGACATTTCCACCATACGGGTTTAAATCTTCCTACAGTTATATCATTAGGTGTTAAATCGCCATTCTTTGTTGGATGCCATTCTTTAGCTAATTCAGGCATATTTTCAGCTAATGAACCTCTTTGTTTAACTCGAAGTTTTGTAAATGTTTTACCTTGCTGAATTTTTGAACAATTAGGACAGCCCAATCTTCCTGTTCTTGTCATACAGTTGATACTTGTTTTCCATTCCTTACCACAATCGGGACATTTCCACCAAACCATTTCATTTGAACTAACAGAAAACATATTTGGTGTCAAATTAGCATTTTTTTCATAATTCCATTTTGCAACAACATCCGGTCTTATATCTGCTAATGAGTTATCAATTTTTGAAAGATAATTAAGTATTTCATTTTTATCCTTTTCAATATTAATTGCCCAAAAAGGTTCTTTTAAACCTCTTATTGACTCCAAAAGATGAAGTATTATCCGTTCTAATGGATAAAAATTTCTTCTATTTATTTTCGGAACATAATAAATTTTATCAGCTGTGTTATTCCATTGTTGTTTTGCATGTTCCTTCACTCGAATGAGGAAAATTTCATTTTTCTTACAAAATTCATATTTTTTTACTTCTCTTTTATATTCAGAATCTGTCTTATGCCATTGAGCACCATCGTATTCAATAGCAATTTTAAGCTCTGGAATATAAACATCAAATTCCATTGTATTATTAAAACAATCTTTGTATTTATTTACAGAATTTGGCCAAAGTTTTTTCACATAATATAGAATTGCTTGCTCTGGAAATGAAGTTGATTTTCTTAGATTACAAATTGGACAATTTGTATTATCTTTATTCCTATCCCTCACAACAGCTTGATATTCGTGCCCTATCGGGCATTTCCACCAAACTCGTTTTCCACTACCTCCTGTAACATCTATTGGCTTTAAATCTCCATTTTTTATTGGATGCCATTCACTTGCTAAACGTGGATTAATTGTTGCTAAATCATTGTATCCTTTCCATACTTTTTCACCAGAACAATAGGGACAATTATAGTTACGTCTAGTTCTTTTATCCAGTGATTGCTCATATGAATGTCCATTCGAGCAAATCCACCATACCTTTCTTTTACTTCCTGCAATTACATCTGACGGTGTTAAATTGCCATTTTTAGTCGGATGCCATTCTTTTGCTAGTTTAGGATGAGTTATTGCCAAATCATTATAGCCAGTGAGTATATTTTGATTTGCACAAATAGGACATCCCTGTCCGACACATGTTCGTTGTCTAATAGATTGTAAAAATTCATGACCTTTTGAACATAACCACCAAACTTTTTCACGACTTCCATATTTTACATCCTCAGGTTTTAAGTCTCCATTTTTAGTTGGGTGCCATTCTTTGGCTATATCAGGAAATTTTGTAGCTAAATCATTAAATCCTTTTACCAAAACTTTGTTAGCACAGGCTGGACAACCATTGTGGTCTCTTGTCCTATCAGAAACACGAGCTTGCCATTCATATCCGCATTTAGAACACTTCCACCAAAATTTCTTATTGCTTCCCCAAGTGACTGTTGTTGGTGCAACATTCCCATTTTTGTTTTGGAGCCATTCATTTGCCACTTCTGGATATCTTGATTGTAAGTCGTTTATTCTTATAGCAACTCTTTGACCTGAACATATAGGACAAGAATCAGGATGAAGAACTCTTGCATTAACAGCCTGTTCATACTCATGGCCCTTTGAACATATCCACCAAACTTTTTTTGAAGTACCAGGCATTACTTCTGTTGGTTTTAAAATATTTTTAGTTGGGTGCCACTGCTTTACAATATTAGGATATTTCGTTGCAAGATCATTAAAACCTGTAAGAACTTTTTGACTCGCACAATATGGACAGCCGGTATGATGTTTGTTTTCTTTTCCTGTTCGTCCACAAATGTGAGTTTGCCATTTTCCACCACACTTTTTACATTTCCATCCTACTTTTTTATTACTTCCAACAGTTAATTTTGTTGGATCCAATTCAGCATTAGCTTCATAATCCCATTCTTGCATGAGTTCTGGAATATCGGATATGTATTTCTTTTCTTTCATACTTTGGATTATATCAAAATGAATCAAAATTTTCAAGGGAACTATTATTCTTCTTGAGGGCTAGTTGAACTTGAACTGATATAACACCTTGTTTTACAACAAAATCACAAAAAAGAGTTCGATAAATAAGAAAGTTGAGCCCTACAAAATCGAACTATTATCGAACCAGCATAAACGTTTGAAAAGGAATAAAAAAACAACTCCCGAAGTGGGAGCTGTATGTTTTGGTACCTCCGGCCGGACTTGAACCAGCATGATATTGCTATCAACAGATTTTGAGTCTGTCGCGTCTACCAATTTCGCCACGGAGGCATTTTTCACTAGACAATGCTATTATACTTATTTATAATCACTTGTCAAGCGGTTTTTTAAAAAAAAGGATAAAAAAAATGAAAAACAATGAAAAAGTTCCCTCATCTATCTTTATAACCGGTGCCTCCAGCGGTATCGGCAAAGCCGTTTCCATCTCTTTTGCCACAACCGGCACTACTTTATTTATTTGTGGTCGCAACAAAGATCGACTGGAATCTGTTGCAAAAATCTGTCGTGATAAAGGAGCAAAAACGCATATTTTTCAATTTGATACAACAAACAAGGAGGCCGTTAAAAACGCCTTAATACAAGCACACAATATCTCTAATCTTGATCTGGTGATTGCTAATGCCGGTGTATCGGGTGGCGTCCTTGGCAAAGAGGATAGCGAAGAATCCATTCGTCAAATTTTAGACACCAATATGGGCGGCGTTATCAACACTGTTTTACCTGCCATTGAAATTTTCAAATCAAAAAAATCAGGACAAATCGCTCTTATGAGCTCCATTGCAGGGTTTAGAGGTTTAATGAATTGTCCGGCTTATTCTGCATCAAAAAATTTTGTTAAAGCCTGGGGAGAGGCACTAAGAGGCGCTTTAAAACCCTATAATATAAAAATAAACGTTATTTGCCCCGGTTTTGTTAAAACACCGCTAACAGATAAAAACCTCTTTAAAATGCCTTTTTTAATGAATGCCGACAAAGCTGCCAAAATCATCAAGAACGGTCTGATAAAAAACAAGGCTATTATCGCTTTTCCCAAAATTATGCACTTCACTATCGCTTTGGTTAGTGCTTTACCTAGATGTTTAACAAATCCTATTTTTGAATACCTGCCACAAAAAGAAAAAAAATCAGACTCTATTTAATTTTTACTCTGCAGAATAACTCATACAGAAATAAAATGATTGCATTTCAAAATCTTTTTTGATAAAATTCAAAGAAATGTTTATAAACGGAAGGATTATCTTATGAAGAAACAAACGCCTGATGAATTGGAAAGAATACAACAAGCTATTTTAGAAAGAGAAATTGAAGAAGAACTCCAAAAAGAAAGGCTCCTAAATTTTTGGAAAAAATACCGTTTTTTGATTATCGGCGGTATTGTTGCCGTTATTTTATCTACAGCCGGCACACAGTTTTATCATTCGTGGAAAAATAAAGTTCGCTTAGCTGAATCCAATCAGTTTGAAGCAGCTGTTTTAAAAAGTGTAACCGGCCGTGAAAAAGAAGCCACAACTGAATTAGATACACTCTCCAATACAGCCAAAACGAATTATAAATATTTAGCAGCTCTCAGAAGTGCCGGCATTAACTTACAAAACAACAATACTAAGGAGGGCCTTCAAAAATTAAAATCTGTATTTGAAGATTCATCCGCACCGTCAGCCCTTAAATCTGCCGCACTTTTAAGTTATGTCGGGCATCAGGTTGATACGGAAGAACCACTTAAGCTTCTTGGACTTTTAGAGCCTTTATTAACCCCGCAAAGTGAATTTTTTCATCCGGCAATAGAGCTTAAGGTTTCTATCCTTTTAAAACAAGGCAAAAAAGATGAGGCAAAAAAAACATTGCAGGATGCCCTTTTAAATCCTAATTTAACACCAATTGTTATTGAACGCTTAAATTCTTTATTATCTGCTATCTAAAAATAGGAGAAATTATGAAAAAACTTATTTATGCCGTTTGTTTGTTGGCTCTTTTAGGAGGTTGCACCCAAACAAAAAAAACTGCTCCGCAGGAAGGACGTATTGCTGTACAGACAAAAACCCAAACGCCTTTAATACAAAAAGAAAATAGTGTTATTGAATTGTCTGAACCCACAGCTATCCAATCTTGGAACTTTACGTTCAATAACGCTGAAAATAATATCCCACACGCCAAAATTAACGGTTTTGATAAAAAAGTCTGGGATGAAAATGTCGGCAAAGGAATTTCAGGTTCGCAAATGAGCTTGTCAGCACCGGTAACAGCTGACGGATTAATTTATACACTGGATAGTCGTTTACGATTGACACAAACAAATGCAGAAGGGGATGTTATTTGGGATTTATATTTAAGACCCGATAATACAATGCCCGCTATTGCAAGTGTTGGTTTGGCTTATGAAGACGGCCTTATTTATGCTGTATCCGGAGATGGCATTGTTTATGCCGTTGTACCACAAGGTGATATTTTATGGCAATATGATACAAAAAATATGTTGCGTTCAGCACCAACCGTTAAAAACAACCGATTATATGTTTTAGGTACAAACAACGAGCTTATCGTTTTGAATACAAAAGACGGTTCTATTGCTTGGTCTTATAAAAATATGGAAACAACAACAAATCTTTTAGGTATGGGACAACCGGCTGTTTCAAACGGTATTATTGTCGTTCCTTTTTCCAGTGGCGAAATTATTGCATTTAATGAAAAAACAGGTGAATTATTATGGTCAAACACCTTACTTTCATACAGAACGTTTAATCAAATTGCTGACTTAAGCCACGTTTTAGCCTCTCCTGTTATAGATAACAACACCGTCTATCTTATTGGAAATGCACACCAAATGGGAGCCTTTAATCTTAAAACAGGCAAACCGATTTTTGTAAATCCCATTGGAGGTCAAACAACACCTGTTATTGTCGGTAACTCACTCTTTATGATTACAAATAAAGATACTCTCATTGCGATGGATAAACATACCGGCAGCATTTTTTGGGAAAAAGATTTATACAGTCAAACAGAAAAACGTGTTGCTTGGCATACTCCTATACCGGCCAACAATCAACTCATTGTTACATCAGGGGAAGGAGATGTCATCGTCTTTGACATGCAAACAGGAACCGAAATAAAAAAAACAAAAATAGAAAAATTATTCGTTGCACCGATTGCTTACAGTAACGGTCTTTTATTCTATACGAATAATGCCGATTTAATTATGTATCGTTAAGGATAACCAAATGAAAACAGTTGCTATTGTCGGACGAACCAATGTTGGAAAATCAACCCTTTTTAACAGATTATGCAAAAAAAAGCTGGCTATCGTCCATGATGAACCGGGTGTTACAAGAGATAGAAAGGAAGGAACAGCCACTTTAGGTGATATTTCTTTTCGGCTAATTGATACTGCAGGATTAGAAGACTCATCAACCCTTGCCAAAGCGATGTGGCGTCAAACACAAATGGCTATTGCTGAGGCCGACATCATCTTGGCCGTTGTTGATGCCAGAAGCGGTATTACACCCTTAGATAATAAAATGGCAGATGAATTAAGACAAGTTGATAAACCCATTATCTTATTAGCCAACAAATGTGAAGGCAGTCAACATATCGGTGATTTTTATGCCTTAGGTCTTGGAACACCGCTTAAAATATCAGGCGAACACGGTTTGGGCATAAGCGATCTATATCAAGAATTAAAATCCATTATCGCTCCACAAAAAGAGACGGAAGAAGAAACAGAGGATCCTTTTGCTTCTGACATAGAAAATCAAGAAATGGAAAAACCACAAAAACGCCCCTTAAAATTAGCTATTGTTGGTCGCCCTAATGTCGGCAAATCCACCCTTGTCAACCAACTTTTAGGGCAAGAACGGTTGCTTACAGGTCCGCAAGCCGGTGTAACACGTGATGCAATTACCATCCCTTGGAACTGGAGAGGCCATGATATTTTACTAACAGATACAGCCGGTCTTAGAAAAAGAGGGAAAGTTACCAATCAGGTTGAAGAAATTTCTGCTCAGGATACAAATACAAGTATTGATTTTGCCGAAGTTGTTATTCTTGTTTTAGATGCAAATGTTCCAATGGAAAAACAAGATTTAATCATCGCCTCTAAAGTACTCAATGAGGGACGGGTGCTTTTAATTGCATTAAACAAATGGGATAGCATTGAAAATCAACATCAAGTTTTAAATCAATTAAAAGAAAAACTCGTTGAATCTTTGCAACAGGTTAAGGGTATTCCCATCCACACAATTTCCGGTAAAACAGGCTATGGCTTGGATAGATTGTTAAGTGATGTGTTTAAAATGTATACGCTTTGGAATAAACGGGTACCAACGCATAAACTGAATATGTTTTTACAAGAAATGACTCAAACTCATCCGACACCTGTAGCAAGTAATGGTCGCAGAATTCCAATGAAATATATGACACAAGTTAGCACAAGACCACCAACTTTTGTTATTTTTTCAAGTAATCCTGATCAGTTACCGGAATCTTATTTAAGATATCTTTCAAACGGCTTGCGGGAAAATTATGATCTTGTCGGTGTACCTATTCGCATTCATATGAGAAAACGTGAAAATCCTTATGCTGAAAAAGCAAAAGAAAGAGCCTCTCTTAAGAAAAAAGCAAAAATTATGGAAAAACGACAATCAAGAGGTAAAACAAAGCCAAAGCCAAAAACAAAAACAAAACAAGGCCCCAAATCTTTGCATCGTGAAAAAAGGCGAAAATAAGTTTATCATATTAAAACCTCTTAAATAAAAAATTCCCAAATATTGCTATCACAATTTTGGGGATTTTTTATTATTTTTTACCATTATTATAATGAGCCAAAATACGTTGTTTTTCGCGATTCCAATCTCGTTTTTTGATATCTTCACGCTTGTCTGCCATATTTTTACCAACTGCCAACGCAATCTTAACTTTTGCAATTCCTCTGGCATTAAAATAAAGTTCTAACGGAATAACCGTCTTTCCCTTTTGCTCTATGGCAGCAAAAATTTTATTCAACTCTTTTTCGTGCAATAAGAGTTTACGTGGTCTGGATGATTTTTCTTGAACAAAACCACCTTTTGCCCCCAAATATTCCGCAATATGGGCATTAACAAGAAAAAGTTCTCTATTTTCCGTATCAGCATAACTCTCATTGATTGTCGCATGTCCGGCCCGAAGTGATTTAACCTCACCACCCGTTAAGACAATACCAGCTTCAAATGTCTCTAAAATCTCATAATTAAATCTGGCTTTTCTGTTTGTTGCAACCGTTCCGGTTGAAATTAATGATTTTGCCACACATTTATCCTTTCATAAATACGTCTATAAACGGGCTTAAAACCCTTTTTTCTCCTGCTCTCAACAATGGGAATATCCTTTCTTTTACTTGACGATGATATGTTTTTAACCATTCTTTTTCAGCCGACGTCAACAAATCAAAATCTATTGCCCGATAATCAAAGGGAACAAATAATAAATCTTCAAAAACAAGAAAATCACCCTCTAAAACGGATAATAGCATATTTTCTAAACGAATACCAAACTGATCTTCTACAGAATAAAAAGCTGGTTCATTTGAAAAAAGCATATGAGGAACAATACCCTTTTCATCCCGAGAAAAAACAGCCGGCGGATATTCGTGTACCCCCAACATCATGCCGATACCATGACCTGTTGCATGATAAAAATCAACGCCATCAGCTCTGAGAAAAGCATGTGCTTTTTCATCCATTTCAGCTGATGAAACGCCCGCTTTAATTTTACTTATTGAAACAGCGATATGCCCCTTTAAAACCTGCGTATAACGTTTTTTCATCAAAGGTGTTACCTCTTTAATAACAATGGTTCTAGTCATATCTGTTGTACCGTTTAAATAATGCCCGCCCGTATCCACCAATAAAAGCGGATTTTCTTTCACATTCGTATTTGTTTCATTTGTTGCAATATAATGAGCTAATGCAGCATGACCACCACTTGCCGCAATCGTTTGAAAGCTATCATAAAAATAAAGAGGAGATTTTTTACGCAATGCTTTTAATTTTTTATCGCAATCTCTTTCGGTTATATGATTTTTATTTTTCTCCACATAAGCCAAAAATTTACAAATAACAACACTCTCAAAAAGACAGGCTTCTTTAATATTTTTAATTTCAACCGAATTTTTAACAGATTTTAAATCATCCACAATCTCAGTCGTGTTTTGAATTTGTACACCGGCTTTTAGTAAATGATTAACCAAAGTGTATGAGGCTTTATTAAAATCAACACCTATTTTTAAGCCTTTTAAATTAGTTTTTAAGGTAAAATTTTTAATTTTACCTCCTTTTGTTATCAGCAATCGTTTATAAACAACGGGATATTCACTCTTTTTATTATCTCGTAAATTCAAAACCCATGACGTATTTTCAGGCGATAAAACAATAACACCATCCAATGACTTTTCAACAATCTGTGTTTGTATCTGTTTTATTTTTTCTTTTGTAGAAAAACCGGCATAACAAAGTGGGTAATTAAATGTTTTTTGTTTAAAATCAACTTTTTTAAACCATTTTTCTATCTTTTTTTCATCTAAAGGCTTTAATGTAATAGAGCCATCTTTTAAAAGAGACATCATTGTTTCATACCACATAAATGAATGGACATCTCCATCAAAAGCGACTACTTTTCCTTTCATATTCTCCTTTAGCCATAAGGATAAGCGTGTATCACGCGGCACTTCTAAAACAAAAAAATCCGTTTGTTTCTTAGCCTGCTCTGTATATCTTGAATCAACAAAAAGAAGACCTTTATCTTTTAAGATAACAGCCACACCATCAGAACCTGAAAAACCGGTTACTTTTTTTAACCTATCTTTATACGGTGGATAATACCCAGATAAAAACGGATCACTTTTTAAAATTATAACGGCATCTAAATTATCCTGAGCCATATCGGACCGGATTTTATTTAAAACATCAGTCATTTTTATTCCTTTTGAATAACAAGTGTACTCCAACCATTAACACGATAACGTTTAATAAATTTAAACCCAATATCCGTATGGGCTTTTAAAACCCATCGTTCCTGTCTATTTAAAAAACCGGAAAGAATTGCAATTCCTCCCTTATTCAAATGAGATTTTAAATCTGACGCCATATCCATCAAAGGCCGGGCCAAAATATTACACAAGACCAAATCATAAGTTTCTTTAACATCTTGATAGCCATTACTCAACCAAACAGTCATCAAATTTGAAAGACCATTTATTTTAGCATTTTCAGTAGCAACCCGCACCGATTCAGGATCAATATCAACAGCATCAACTTTCTTTTTAAATGTTTTAGCATATGCCATAGAAAGAATACCGGATCCACATCCAACATCAATAACTTTTTCAGGTACAAAATCAAGTTCATTAAGTGCCGTCAAACACCCATGTGTTGTTTGATGCTCACCCGTACCAAAGGCTGTTGCTGCATCAATTTGCAATGGGATCATACCCGATGGCACCTGTTCTTCAACATGTGAGCCATAAATATAATATTTTCCAATTGAAAGGGGCTTAAAACTTTGATAGCACTCCAACAACCAATTTTTATTCTCCATCGGAAAAACTTTAACAATCGGTTTTTCAATATTAACTTGCTGAGCCGCCTGGCCAATCAAAAAATCAAGCATTCTTTCATCCGGTTTGCCTTCAAAAATAGCCTGTAATTCCCACTTACCTTTATTTTCACCTTTTTCAATCATAACAGTTAAAACGGCTGCAGCCATTTCAGATAAAACTTCCTCAAAAACAGGTACATATTTAGGGTCTAATAAAATTTTAAAATCATAATTTAATGTTTCAGTCATTTTTATCCTTTCAACTTGATATAAAAATATCTCAAATAAACAGGAAAATCAAGGAATAATAAATAAAAAAATAACAATAAATTTATTGCACTTATTATTTTTTTATGTTACATAATAATTACATAGAAAGTTACTTTATTATGAAAAAAGACGATCAATTACATAAATCTTTAGATTATGTTTTTAGAGGGGGCGTTGCAACTTCAGCTATGGATTCCTTGGCTGTCGGCAGTACGTTAACGGCCTATGCTCTTTTATTAGGAGCCGGCAATATTGCTATTGGCATTTTGGGAGCCATTCCCTTTATCGGAAATATGATTCATCTGTACGCTTCTTATTTAATTGAAAAAGGAATATCGGCAAAAAAAATAGCCATCGTATCTTCTTTTTTGGCACGTCCTTTTTATTTAATTGCTGCCATGTTGTGCTTTTTTCCAACAGCTTCTTGGGCAGTACCGGTACTTATTATATCACTGTTGTGTTCTTATCTCATCGGATCCATGTGTGGCGGAGCTTGGATGCCATGGATGAAAGCTCTTATTCCTGCACGGTTAATGGGTAAATTTTTTTCACATCGTTTTAAGTGGATGATGATTGCAAAAATCATCTGTTTTGTTTTTGCTTTTTTTCTTGTTAAATATGCTACACGTCATCAAAATGGAGAACTTTATTCTTACGCTTTTCTAATTTTCTTGGCCTTTATTATTTCTTTATATGGAGCCTATACATTTATTCATGTAGAAGACAAAAAGATTGAAACAAAACCGGGTATGCCTTTTATTAAAAAGGTAGCCCATACATTTAAAAACAAACCGTTTTCAAAACTTTTAACCGCTTTAAGTGTTCTAAATTTTTCTGTTAATTTTATCACCCCATTCTTAACCGTTTTTATGCTGAAAAATTTAGCAGTTCCGATGCCGACAATTATCGCCTTAACGTTGTTTCAATGGCTCATCTATACTTTTGTTGTAAAAAGATGGGGCAAAATGTCTGATAAAAAAGGACCGGAAAAGATTCTTATCGCTTCTATTCCTATTTTTATCGCCTGTGCTCTTATTTTTATGCTGTTAAATATTTATCCTGTTACAGGCATTTTGCTCTTAGGCGTTCTTGTCTTTGTAAATATTTTATTAGGTATTTCAACCGCAGCCTTGACACTTGGAATTAACAACACCAGTCTTCTTTATATGCCTAAAGATATGTCCTCGGTTTATTTGTCGGTTAATTCTGTTTTTAAATCTTTTGCCGCCGCACTTGGCTCCATCATGGCAGGATATGCTCTTACGTTATTTGACACTATCGCAAACCTGATGGCTATTGAAAAAAATATCATATTTCAGTGGAACGCCTTTTATTTAACAACAATCGTTCTATGTCTTTTATCAATTTATCTATTAAAACAAGTTAAAAAATGCATCTAATTTGAGGAAACATCGTGTATCAAAATAAAACAATCATAGCTCTTATTACTGCTCGTGCCGGTTCTAAAGGAATCCTTAACAAAAACCTTTATCCTGTCAATCAAAAACCACTAATCGATTATACGATTGAGGCAGCATTAAAATCTGAATATTTAGATGCCGTTTATTGTACGACAGATGGCACAGAAATTAAAGAAAACTGTTTGGAAAAAGGCTGTCAAGTTATTGACAGACCCAAAGAGCTTGCTCTAGATACTTCTAAATCCATTGATTGCATCATTCATGCGATTGAAAAATTAAAACAGGATGGAAAAACATTTGATTATGTTTTGCAATTACAACCAACAAGTCCACTCAGACAGCCTTTTCACATAGATGGCATTATCAAAGAATGTATTGACAAAGGGTTGGAACAAATGCTTAGCGTCCATCAGGTGGAATACAATCCTATCTTAGTTCGCTTTCAAAATGGTGAAAAACTTACAAATATTTTAAATAGAGGCTCTACTGTCAGAAGACAGGATATGCCAAAAACCGTTTATGTTAACGGAATGCTTTATTTAAGCAAAACAGAGTTACTTTCATTAGAAACCAGTTTAAACGACATTCCTAACGGATATGAAGTTGATCCACACTATGCATTAGATATTAACGATATGCATGACGTGGAATTAGCAGAATTAATGCTTAAACAAATGGATTAGCTCTTTACATTTTATTTTTTTTATACTTAAATAATCTTGTTATTATTGAAAGGATAAAAAAATGAAAAAATGGATACTTTCACTTATTACAGGTTTATTTATTACATCTACTGCAGGAGCACAAACAATGGATAAAGAAAATACACTCTATTTAGATACTGAAAATGGTCGCGTTACGATTGAATTATTTCCGGATGCTGCCCCAAATCACGTTGCCAGAATCAAAGAATTAACCCGTGAAGGATTTTATAACGGCGTTAAATTTCATCGCGTTATTCCTGGATTTATGGCTCAAACAGGTGATCCGACAGGAACCGGAATGGGTGGTTCAGGAAAGAAATTAAAAGCAGAATTTAATTCAAAACATCATGGTCGTGGTACTGTTTCAATGGCTAGAGCCATGGATCCAAATAGTGCTGACAGTCAATTTTTTATTTGCTTTGATGATGCCGGTTTCTTAGACGGACAATACACTGTTTTTGGTCAAGTTACATCCGGTATGGAATATGTTGACATGATTAAAGCCGGTACATCAGCCAACAACGGAGCTGTTTCTAATCCGGATATTATCGTTAAAATGCAAGTTGCAGCAGATGCTGATAAATAAGTTTTAACTAAAAAAAGGAACCCGCCGGCCTAGCCGGCGGTTTTCTAATTACAAAAAAAAAGCCCCTAAACGGAGCGGTTTTTTACCTTTAGAAATCTTATTCTGAACTATCGGAAGACTCCTCTACAGATACCTCTTCTGTTGTTTCAAGGGACGTATTTTCCAAAGAGGGAACTAAACCTTCTGTTTCCGTTTCAATTTCCTCTTCTTCCACATCCGTTATACAGGTTGCAGAAACAACTTTTTCTTCCTTATCCAATCTGAACAAGATAACACCCATCGTACTGCGTCCTGCAATTTTAATATCACTGACACGCATACGAATAAGCTTACCCCCATCTGTAACCATCATTAAATGTGCATCATCCGGTACCGGCATTGTTGCTACAACATCCGCCTTTCTACGCTCATCCATTTTGATGTTTGTTACTCCTGAGGTACCACGAGCCGTAATACGGTATTCATAAGCACTGGTACGTTTACCAAAACCTTTATCCGTAACAGTTAAAATAAATTCCTCTTCTTGTGCCATCTTATCAAATTCTTCAGGCGTTAGAACGGTCGTGGTGGCAATTTCTGCTTCTTGAATATCTCCATCTTCCGCTTCACCTAAAGCACGCCGTCTGGCAGCAGCCTCTTTTAAATAGGCATCACGTTTATCTATATCCGCCTTAGCGTGTTTAACAATAGACATTGAGATAACACTTTCACCAGCCGGTAATTTCATACCCCGAACGCCGGTTGAAGCTCTGGATTCAAAAATACGGACATCAGATACAGGGAAACGAACACATTTACCACCAGCAGCTGCAAGCAATACGTCATCTGTTTCGTTGCAAATTTGTACACCGATGAGTTTATCCCCCTCATCCAGTTTCATGGCAATTTTACCATTTGACTGTACATTATAAAAATCCGTCAAACGATTTCTACGAACACCGCCCGATGCCGTAGCAAACATAACCGTTTGATCCTGACAATCTTCTTGCTTTTCAGGCAAGGTCAAAATTGTAGAAATTGTTTCCCCTTGCTGTAAAGGCAAGAGATTTATCAAAGCCTTACCCAATGATTGGGGCGAACCCTCCGGCAAACGATATGTTTTTATTTTATAAACAATACCCCGACTGGAGAAGAATAATAGCGGACTATGTGTACAGGCAACAAACAGCTGTGAAACCTGATCCTCTTCTCTGGTTGACATGCCGGAACGTCCTTTTCCACCACGATTTTGGGCCCGATAGGTTGAAAGAGGAACACGCTTAATATATCCGTTATTAGAAACCGTTACAACCATTGTTTCTCTTGGAATCAAATCTTCCATATCTTGTTCAAATTCAGCATTATCAATCGTTGTTAAACGCTCACTTGAAACTTGTGTTTTAACAACTTCTAATTCTTCTTTGATAATGGCATAAATTTTTTCACGAGAAGCCAATGTAGAAAGATATCCTTTGATTAAAGCAGCCAATTCGCCAACCTCACCATGAATTTTATCTCTTTCCAATCCGGTCAAGCGGTTTAATTTTAAATCCAAAATGGCTTTTGCTTGAGCCTCTGAGAGCATATAGCAACCATCAACCACTTTTCTATCCGGCTCATCAATTAATTGAATAAGCGTTTCAACATCAGCAGCATCCCATTTTGTTTGCATCAATCTTTGTTTAGCAACCTGTGGATCCGGAGCGCTTTTAATCATCTCAATAACAGCGTCCAAATTAGCGACAGCTATAGCTAAACCAACCAATACATGCGCTCTGTCTCTGGCTTTATTCAACTCAAAAACCGTACGTCTGCGAACAACTTCCTCTCTAAAGGCGATAAATGCCTCTAAAATTTGTTTTAGATTCATCAATTCAGGTCGACCGTTGTTAAGAGCCAACATATTCATGCTAAAACTTGTTTGCAAAGATGTATATTTAAATAACTGATTTAAAACAACATCCGGATGAGCATCCTTTTTAAGTTCAATAACAACACGAACACCTTGACGATCCGATTCATCTCTTAAATCAGAAATACCCTCAATAACTTTGTCCTTTACCAACTGAGCAATTCTGATGATCATCTCAGCTTTATTTACTTGATAAGGAACTTCAGTTACAATGATAGCCATTCTGTCTTTTTTAATTTCTTCAATAGAAGTTCTGCCCCGCATAATGACAGAACCACGTCCCGTCATATAAGCTGACCGAGCCCCACCACGGCCTAAAATTAAAGCACCTGTCGGAAAATCAGGCCCCGGCACATAATCCATCAATTCTTCAATGGTAATCTCGGGATTATCAATCATGGCTATACAAGCAGAAATAACCTCACCCGGATTATGCGGTGGAATATTTGTTGCCATACCAACGGCAATACCACCGGATCCGTTTACAAGTAAATTTGGAAATCTTGCCGGCAATACTTCCGGTTCTTGACACGTTTCATCATAGTTTGGTCTAAAATCAACCGTATCACGATCAATATCTTCCAACAAATAATGCGCCGTTTGTGCAAGACGTGCTTCCGTATAACGCATGGCTGCAGCTTTATCACCATCCATAGACCCAAAATTACCTTGCGATCCGATTAACGGTACACGCATAGAAAAGGTTTGTGCCATACGAACCATTGCTTCATAAATAGAGCTATCACCATGCGGGTGATATTTACCCATAACATCACCAACTATACGAGCCGATTTTCTAAACGGTTTGTTGTAATCATATCCATTCTCATGCATAGAGAATAAAATGCGACGATGAACAGGTTTTAAACCATCTCTGACATCCGGTAAAGCACGCGAAACAATAACACTCATGGCATAATCCAAATAGGATTTACGCATTTCATCTTCAATCGGTGTTAAAACGGTATCAAGAGATGTTGAACTTACTGATATATCATTCATTTTTATTACTTTCTCTCGTTTTAATCTGTTATTTTAACAGCTCTTAAAAAGGAATCTCGTCATCAAAAGTTTCCGTACTCCCGCCAAGAGGTGAAGCATCCCAACCTGAAGAAGAGGCTGTATCTTGTGAAGACGGAGCAACACCACCTTCGGCTCTTGGATCCAAAACGACCAATTCGCCTCTAAAAGCCCCCAAAACAACCTCTGTTGTATATCTTTCTTGACCGCTTTGATCTGTAAATTTACGGGTTTGCAAAGCTCCCTCAACATAAACTTTTGAACCTTTTTTTAAGAAACGTTCTGAAAAATCAGCTAAATTAGAATTAAAAATAACAACACGATGCCATTCCGTTCTCTCTTGTCTTTCACCGGATTTATCTTTCCAGCTTTCAGACGTTGCAACAGATAAATGTGCGATTTTTTGTCCCGCTGCCGTATGTCTGATTTCCGGATCACGTCCAAGATTTCCAACTAATGTAACTTTATTGATGCTACCAGCCATCTTAAATTCCTTTCTTTAATCTAGTCATTTTAATCGTGTGTTTTTATGTAAAAACAATCTTTCTTACTTTAGCTTTTTTTTGCAAAAAAGAAAAGCATTTTTTTGTTTTTTAAAGAAAAAAACGGGTATTTTTATGATTTTTTTACAAAATCTTTCGGTAAATAGCTTAAATCTGTTTTCAAAACAATGGCCGCTGTTTCATGACCACATAAAACACACTCTTTAATCGGCTTATTTTGCATATATGCACATAAAAAACCGGCTGCAAATGCATCTCCCGCTCCATTGGTGTTAACAATAGAAGAAACCGGCTTATTTTCAAAAAAAACATCTTCTTTGAAATCAAACACACACACGCCTTTATCTCCACAAGTTTTAACACACAAGGTATTTTTTAACATATCAGGCGTTAAATTTAACACCTCAAACTCATGCTCATTGCCAAACAAAATATCTATATGAGACAATAAGCGTATAATAAGCTCTTTTTGCCCCTCTACACAATGAACATCTGATAAAGTAAAATAAACTTTTACACCAAGCTTTTTTGCCCTTAAAATAACATCTTCAACCAATTTCGGAAGACGACTTATCATATAACCTTCAAGCATAACTGATTTTGTGCTTTTCAAATAGTCATCTTTGACTTCGTCAGCCGTCAAAAGTAGCGAAGCACATGGTCTGGCACATTGGGTTCTATCTTTATCTGAATGAACCATAACAACACTACATCCCGTTTTATCTTTTTTTGTCTTTAATAAATAGGATGCTACACAATAATCAGAAAGACTCTTTTCAAAATAGGAACCATCCAAATCATCACCGGCTTTTCCGATAAAACCGGTTTTAAATCCCATCAAAGACATTGATCTAACCGTATTAGCAACAGAGCCGCCAGCATAGTAGGAAAGCGTTTCTTTTTCACGCAAATAAGCATGCTCTTCTTTGGACGCAACAAAAAACAACCCTTTAACAGACAAAATGGATTGCATTACAGGGTCTTTTTCATCAAAAGAAATAATCTTATCTACAATAGCATCTCCAATGGCTAATATATCCAGCATCTCTTTCTCCACAAACTGTTTTTATTTTATTACACACTGTTTTTAAATCAAAAACAAGGGATTTTATCCCCATTTTTTCAGCAGCTTTCACATTTTCCACCTTATCATCTATAAAAAGCATCTCCTGAAATGAAAGTCCTGTCTTTTCTTGGACAATTTTAAAAACAGTAGTATCCGGCTTCAACAAACCTATTTTATATGAGGGAAATATAAACTCTTCATCAATTCCAATATTCTTAACCGTATCTGTCAAACAAGGCAATGCATTTGATAATATTCCCACTTTAACACCCTTTGCTTTCAGATAAGAAATACTCTTTAAAGTTTCTGCATAAAAAGAACCCACTCCTTGATGCAATTTCTCATCCATCTGAAGGCGTCGTTCTTGTGTATATTCACAGCCAATCTGCGTACAAACATCTTGGCAAAATGTATCAAATGAAATTTTTCCCGCCATCAGTTCTCGCCATTTAAATCTTAACGGCGTTTCTTTTTTTGATAATTTCAAAACAAAATCATTAAAAGGTGTCAGCGAATACGGATAAATAACGCCACCACAATCAAACAAACACAACTTGATTTTATCTTTATCAGACATAGTGGACTACCATAAAACAACTCAAACCATATTTACCTTTTATTTTCCCAAGGAAGACAAGGTTTTAATGCCGGATAAATAACACCACAAATATCCGGTAAGTATGATGAATTTTCAGATTGAAACAATACACAGGTTATAAAATCATATTCCGGAAAAAGACCTTTTACTTCTTCAAAACTCTTACCTGTTTCCGTTGCATCATCAACAAGTAAAAAACGACTACCTTTTTTAAAATGGGTTAATGTAGCACCATTAAAACCATTTTTTCTGGAATAGTTAATATATTCCAACTTCTTTTTTAACTGATAAGCAATATAACCTGCAGGGATAGCTCCACCCCGCCCTAACGAAACAACTGCGTCAAAAGAAATCTCCTGCTCTTTTATTTGCTCCAAACAACAGCTTGCTGATTCTTGCACGTCCATCCATGAAAAACGAATTTTTTTCATCTATCATTCCCTTTCTTTTACAATGGGCAATATTATATAAAAATAAAAAAATAAAAACAATCCCTTTTTGTTTTATTTCTTTATTTCTTTTTAATTTTATGATATAATATACGGAAAAAGGAATAAAAATGAGTTTTAAATTACAATTAATATCTATTGTGTTATTTGCAGTTTTAAATATCGGCTGTTATATTTTGACATTTCCGAGTGATTTTGCACTTAAAAATAAAAATATATATGACATTATTTCAATATTTAATGACGCCATATTTTTTCTTTGTTTTTTAAGTGCCGTTTCACATTTTAGAAAAGCCCGTTTAAAAAGGGCCATTTTATTTCTTTCAGTACCGTTAATTTATACAATAACACTATTTATATTCTTTAGATAAGATATGCAAAAATCCATTAAAGTTAATGACGATATCCGACTCATTCAATTAAGAGACTCCAAACGACAGGCTCTGTTTTTTTTACATTTACTAAAAAAGAACAAAAAACATCTTTGTCCTTATTTCCCTTTTCTTTACGCTGAAAATTTAACCCTTTCATACACTCAGGAATTATTAAAAAATAAGGAAATAGCTTTTAAAAGAGATGGGTCATTAAATTATGCCATCTGCTCCAGAAAAAACAAAAAAATCATTGGTGAGTTTTATGTTTCATATATGTTTAGGCGGACAGAAGTCGGATACTGGATAGATAAAGATTTTGAAAAACAAGGCATTATGAGCTGTGTATTTGATTGCGTTCGCGATATGTTATTTACGAGGTACACATCAGCTATTTATGCTTCTTGCGACAAAAAAAACAGTAACTCTATTTTGTTTTTAAAAACCAAAGGCTTAAAAAAAGAAATAGAATATTCAGCAACTCACCATCGTACTTTTATTGATTTTTGTCAAACAAGAAACGATTATTTGCTTCAAAAAAAATTATTAAAATCTCAAAACGAAAGATCCTACTAAAATGACTTTTATAACGGAAAAAGAAAACGGTATTGAAATTCATGTTCGCATTCATCCAAATGCCAAAAAGAATTCTTTTTCAGGAATATGGAATAATACACATCTAAAAATAAGCATTAACGCTCCGGCTGTGGACGGTAAAGCCAATGCGGCTTTAATTGATTTTTTAGGCAAAGCATTACATATAAAAAAAAGTACCATCTTACTTCTTAGCGGAGAAACGGCACGTGAAAAAAGACTCTTAATTTTAAATATAAAAAAAGAAGAGTTTATCAAAAAAACAAACTCTTCTTTTTAAAATCAGCAAAGAGCTAACAAAATACCAGCAGCAATAGCTGATCCAATTGAACCGGCAACATTAGCTCCCATTGCATGCATCAACAAGTGATTTTGCGGATTTGCTTCAACTCCTAATTTTTCGCTGACACGAGCTGCCATCGGAATAGCCGAAACACCTGCAGAACCAATAAGCGGATTAATTTTATTCTTAAGAAATAAATTCATTATCTTTGCCATCAAAACGCCTGAAGCCGTTCCAACAATAAAGGCACAAATACCCAAAAACAAAACAACCAATGTTTGCGAAACCAAAAACATTTCAGCAGACATTTTAGAACCCACTGAAAGCCCCAACATAATTGTTACAATATTGATTAACTCATTTGCCACCGTTTTGGATAAACGTTCAGTTACACCTGATTCTTTTAACAAATTACCAAACATAAGCATACCGATTAAAGGTAATGCTAACGGCACAAATAATCCGGTTAAAATAATAACAATAATCGGAAAGATAATACGTTCTTTTTTTGAAACAGATCTAAGTTGTGCCATTTCTATTAAACGCTCTTTTTTTGTTGTTAAAGCACGCATAACCGGTGGCTGAATAACCGGTACAAGAGCCATATAAGAATAAGCAGCAACTGCAACAGCCCCCAACAATTCCGGGGCCAATTTACCGGCTAAAAAGATAGAAGTCGGACCATCAGCTCCACCAATAATAGCAATAGAAGCAGCCTGTTTTAAAGTTAAAGCCAATTCTGGGAAAAGACCACTTAAACAAACCGCTCCCAAAAAAGTACCAAAAATAGCAAATTGTGCCGCACCACCTAATAAAGCTGTTTTCGGATTTGCCAACATAGGGGAGAAATCAATCATCGCTCCAACCCCCATAAAGATCAACAATGGGAAAATACCATTAGATATTCCCATATTATACAAGACATAAAGCAACCCACCCTCACTTGTCAGCCCCGCTCCCGGAATATTGGCTAAAAGACCGCCCATAGCAATTGGCACAAGGAGTAGTGGTTCAAATTTCTTCTTAATTCCCAAATAAAAAAGAATACAACAAATCGCCATCATTATTAACCGACCGACACCTAATGGAAAAACCATACCTGCAGGTGTTTCTTCTATAAATAATTGACTGATAGCTGTTTGCTTTAAAATCAAAAAAACACTTTGAGAATACATAGAGAGTTCTATAGCTGAAACAAGAGCTATAATAATCAGCAAACTCCAAAATAAAAACGGATATTTTTTCATCTATACTACCTCTATTAATTTTGCGTTCGTTTCTACCTGCTCACCAACTTGAACATATATTTTTGATATACGGCCATCCTTGGGTGCTTGGACAAATGTTTCCATTTTCATTACTTCAACAACACAAATATTTTCTCCTTTAGAAACTGTATCTCCTTCTTTTACCAAAATACGGGAAATAACCCCCGGCATTTTGGCTACAACCAATTCTGTCGCTCCGGATAAAGAAGGTGTTTTATTAGCAACCGTCTTCTCTTTAGGTGTTTCTAAAAGTGGGGAAAACTCTGAGATTGAAATCTCTTCCCCATTAACAATAGCTTTATCACCCTTTAATTCAACACTAAAATCCTCACCATCAATTTTGATTTTATAGCTTTGGACTTGAGAAGAAGCGGTAACCGTTTTTTCTTTATACCGAACACCAACTCTACCCTTACCTTGTAAGAAAGCAATTCCTTTTGCTCCACAAGCAGCCACGATAAAGACATTTTCATCCGTTACAGGTAAACCAGCCTCTTGCAGAACGGTTTCATAATGGGATCTTGATTTTTGAGGATTTTTATCATTTAAGGATAAAACAGAAGCTTTTGTCGGCTTTAACCCCAACTGCTCGGAAGCAATTTTAACCACAGCCTTATCTGGTGCAACCGGTGTCTTACCAAAATAGCCCAAAACCATCTTACCATATCCCTCTGCAATCTTTTTCCACGGACCAAAAATCACATTATTAAACGCTTGTTGGAAATAAAACTGGGATACCGGCGTAACGGAAGTACCAAATCCACCCTTCAACACAACTTCTTCCATTGCCTTAATAATCTCAGGATATTTATCCATCAAATTATTATCTCTCAACATTTGTGTATTTGCCGTTAAAGCACCTCCCGGCATTGGCGACCAAGGAATCATCGGTTCTGTGTGTAATGCTTCGGGTGGAATAAAATAATCAGCCAAAGCTTCTTTAAAATGATCCTCTACCCGCATTAAAGCATCAATATCACAATCTAAAGTATAATCGGACCCTCTAAGAGCATGCCATAACGTAGCAACATCCGGCTGACAGGTGCCACCGGATACAGGTGCCATTGATAAATCAACTATATCAGCACCACCATCAATAGCCGCCAAATAACAGGCCAAACCGGTACCTGCTGTTTCATGAGAATGATACTGTATCAGCGTATCAGAACCTAAAATTTTTCTTGCTCGTTTAATTGTTTCATACACAACTTTTGGCGTTGCCGTACCGGAAGCATCTTTAAAACAGATGGAATCAAATGGCATTTTGCTTTTGATAAAAGCTTTTAATCTTTCTTCATAAAACTCAGGTGTATGAGCCCCTTTACAATGAGGTGGCAAAGACATCATTGCTACACACAACTGATGTTTAAGGCCTGCCTCAGTAATACATTTAGCACTGTAAATTAAATTTTCAGGATCATTTAAAGCATCAAAATTACGAATCGTTGTCATACCATGTTTTTTAAACATTTGAGCATGCAATTTTATCATCTCAGAACTTTGCGAATCCAACGCAACAACATTAACACCGCGTGCCAATGTCTGCAAGTTTACCTTTTTACCACAAGTTTTTCTAAATGCATCCATAACATCAAATGCATTTTCATTGTTATAAAAAAATGCGGCCTGAAAAGAGGCTCCCCCACCTGCTTCAATATTTGTTACACCGGCATCAACCGCTTCTTTAACAATCGGCAAATAATCTTTTGACAATACTCTGGCCCCAAAAACTGATTGAAAGCCATCTCTAAAAGCCGTACACAACCATTGAATCTTTTTTGTCTTTTTCACCATTTAATTCCCCTTTTTTGCTACAAGTGCCAATACAATGGCTAATGCTTTTTTATTCATATTTTTGATAGGCTTTTCTTTAGACAATAAAGCCAACAAATTCATAAAACAAACCAGTAGAAACAGAAAGAAAAAAACACTTCCCATTCCCAACAACGTTATCATAACACTTTGTGTAATCATATGTATCCCCTTTTTTTACCACAATAACATTAAAAAAAAACGATTGCAAGCAGTTTCATTTTTTTAGTAAAAAACAGTTTTTTCTTTTAAAAAAGTTGAAAAGATTAAAAAAAAATTGTACCATTATTACAAATGGAATTTTTTTTAAGGAATACAACAATGGATTTTAAAAACAAAACTATCTTAACGGGTGTAAAACCCACAGGCACACTCCATATTGGCAATTATTTCGGAGCAATTTCTCCGATGATTGACTTAGGTCATCAATTTGCATCACAAGGTAAACACGTTATGTTCGTTGCTGATTACCATGCCATTAACGCCATTAAAGATCCTGTTTTTTTAGCTAAAACAACCAAAGAAATCGCCTGTGTCTATTTGGCTTGCGGATTAGATCCCTCCCAATCAATCTTTTATAAGCAATCAGATATACCTGAGATTTTTGAATTAACTACCATTTTAATGGCGTATACACCCAAAGGATTTATGAATAAAGCCCATGCTTATAAAGCGGCTGTAGATAAAAACACTGCCAAAGGAGATCCTATGGATGCCGGCATCAATATGGGACTTTATACCTATCCTGTTTTAATGGCTGCCGATATCTTAGCCTATGACACAGATATCGTACCGGTTGGCAAAGACCAAGTTCAACATGTTGAAATTGCAGCAGATATTGCCGGTGCCATTAACGCCGTACATGGCAAAGAAGTTCTTAAAATACCCGCCTATTTTTTAAGAGAAGAAACACAAACCGTTCCGGGAATTGACGGTCAAAAAATGAGCAAAAGTTATAATAACGTCATTCCTCTTTTTGGAACAGATGCAGAAATAAAAAAAGCTGTTATGGGCATCAAAACAGATTCACAAGACATTAACACGCCAAAAAATCCAGATGACATTCTATTATATCATATCGCAAAAGGCGTTTCACCCAAAGAAACCCTTGCCGAAATTAAAGAAGGTTTAGAAAAAGGCGGTATGGGTTACGGCACAATCAAAAAAATACTTCTGCAAAACATTATTGATGAGATTTCAGAAAAAAGAGAAAAATACAATTACTATCTTTCCCACTATGATGAAGTTGAAGATATGTTAAAGGCCGGTGCACAAAAAGCAAGAAGTATTACAAAACCTGTTTTAGAACGCGTAAAGGACAGCCTTTTTAACAGAAAATAGGAGATAAAATGAAATTAAAATTTTTTTTGATAGCGTGTTTATTTTTCCCCTCTCTTTGTTTTGCAAAAATAAACTCTGTTAGCGTTATTGGTCCAGATACAGATTCGTTTAACAGCTCTTATTACAAAAGCGTAACACAGTTGGCTAACAACATTGCTAATCAAAAAAAGTCAATTTATTGCATTGGGGCATCAACAGGTCTTGCTGGTACTTTTTTAAAAACGGCTTTTGATAAAAAGGCTGAAATTACCGCTATCAGTTATCAAGAAGGTGTCATAAAAATCTGCCAACGCAACCAATCTTGCCAAGAAACAGAAACAACTCTTGCTGATAATTTAAATGAACAAACCTTTGAATTGTTATCAAAAGGAGATGGTGTTGTCTTTTTACCCGGCGGATTTGATGTTTTGTATGCTTTTAACTATTTACAAGCCTTAATTAATAATAACCAGCTTTTGGCAAAACCGGTTGTCTTTTTAAATACCAATCACTATTGGGACAGATTAAAAGAAATGCTGACAGAAATGAAACGACAAAATATCCTCACCCAAAATATATTAGACAGAATAGAATTTGAGAGTAAACCGGATAATGTTATAAAAACCCTTGAAAAAATTGAACGAAAAATCATCAAAAAATAAACAACAAGAGCACCGATATCCTATCGGTGTTTTTTTTATAATCAAACAAAAAAAATCTTTTTATTTTTAAAATAATATGCTAAACCTAAAATTAGGTTAAATTAACACCTAAAAATCACAAAAAGTAACAGGAGGCAGATAAATGGATTATACTCATGTAAATAACAACTTAAATACAATTATAACAAAGTTCCCTTTTATATGGGATTCAAAAAAAGCAAAAGAATCTAAAGTAGATGTTTCAGACAGCGAAAAAGTAGCAAAATTTTCCAATGGCGGACACAGTTTAAAAAAATGGTCTGATTTAAATACCATTGAAAAAGAAAAACTCATAAAACAACTTAAAAAATATAATCGTTCTTATGGTGAAACTGCTCTTGCCATAGATTTAATTATGCATGGCATGAATTTTCCGGGTTTAGACAATGCTCCAACACCGGCTAAGTTAAATTTACCAAAAAGTGGTTTCTATGCAGACAGTGATAGACAGGCATATGATGATGCTTTAAATAATTTATACGATCAACTTTATAATGAAAACACAAAAACGCCACAAACAAAAGCAGAGGTATTGGTTGCAGATTTGTTTAAAACATTACAAGAAGGAAAAGTTGATGACGCACAGGAGCTGATTAAACGCCTTGACGCAGAAACACTCAATAAAGCAAAGGATAAAAACGGTCATTCAGCTCTTCGCTGTGCCGTCAATATCGGCAATATAGAAATAGCTAAAGCCATACTTGAAAAACAAGGGATTAACATTAATATTAAGGACAATGGTGCTACACCCTTACAGCAAGCAGCTTTAATAGGAAATGAAGAAATTTTAAATTTGCTCATTGAAAAGGGCGCTGATATAAATGCAACTAACCGTTTGGGTGCAACAGTTCTTGATTGTGCACTGGGAGGGAAAGACTCCGCAAAAACAGACACAGAAAAAGCTAAATTTAACCCTATTATTGAGACCTTAAAAAATAAAGGGGCAAAAACGGGCAAACAAATGGAAGAAACAAAAAAACAAATAGAAGAAAAAAAGAAAAACGAAGAGCAAAATAACCTTGCCAAAGAGTTGCTCTCAGTTATTGGACAAGAAAACGGACAAGAAAGAGCCTTAGAAATCATCAAAAAATTAGATGCCAAACACCTCAATGAAACAAAGGATGAAAACGGTCATTCAGCTCTTCACTGTGCCGCCAATATCGGGAATGTTGAAATTACAAAAGCCCTGCTTGCCAAAAAAGGTATCAATCTTGAAGTTACAGACAACGGAGGAAACACAGCTTTACATCAGGCTGCTTATAACGACAAACCGGAAATTATTGATTTACTCGTCAAAGCCGGCGCTAATAAAGAAGCCGTTGACACATCAGGACATACCCCTTTGATGGATGCTGTTGCTAATGACAAATTAGGGGCAACACAAAAATTAATTGAGCTTAAAGCAAATGTAAATGCCAAACCTCAGCTTCAAACACCTTTGGACTTGGCTAAATCAGATGCTATCAAAGATGCCCTCATCAATGCCGGTGCAACAAAAGAAATTGAGGTTGTTCGTCGTCTTTACAATATCAGCGAGCAAGATTATGAAAAAATGCAAAAAAGAATTAAAACAAAAGGCGAAAAACCAAAATATGATCGGGCTACAGCACATCAAACCGTTATTGATTGGGCTGCAGACCGCAACAAAAACAGACCTAAAAACAAGTTAAAACCAACTGCTTATGCACAAGGTATTAAAAACATTAAGCGAATGGAAGAATTGGGCCTTTTACCAAAAGGAATTAACGGTATTTCAAACGCGGAAGTTTATCTTTACCGTTTGCACCAATCCAGATTATTTTATTCTCCGCAAGAATTGGTTAAACATACCAATGGTGAATTTATAACGATTGATAAAGCACTCGGTTCTGAAAGTGGAAAAGCATTCCGTACCGTCTTTAAAGATTTGACATCAAAAGAATTAACAGACGATCAATTAAAAGATTATGCCAGAACTGTTCTTGTAACAGAAGGATGCGTCAATAACTTTGGTCAATGCCGAACAACACCAAAGATTCCGGAAAAAGGCAAAAACGCCTCCTATAATGCCGGAGCTTCTCATAATATTGAAACAGCCTCCGAAACTCTAACAAAATCTGGAAAAGATATCACACAAGATACCGAGTATGATATAGCAGATGATTTAAAGAGAAAAGATAATCTTTTAGTGTTGAACGCTTCACAAAAGAATAGATAAGCAACAAACGAATAAAAGGAATCCACCGGCCATGCACCGGTGGTTTTCTTTATCACTCCTATTTAAAAAAGCGACCCAAAATACCGGGGGCAATACTTGAAAGTGGATTAAATGACACTCGCGGATTTCCGGGTGTTCCCGTTAATGTGTATTTAACACCAACCAATCCACCACCCTTTGAATCTTTGAATAAATGACCAATAAGTGGTATTTTTCCCGGAAGTGAATTAATAATATATGCCGGTATAACAGATCCGGATATATCTAATGCCGATAAAGAGGCTCTGCCTGAAAAAGTAATTCCCAAAACAGTCCCATATGTTACACCATCTTTAATAAACAATGTAAAATTCGGAGAGAGAGCAAACGGTATCTCACCATTTGAAAAACTTAAATCATTACCCTGTATGGCATCAAAAATACCCAAAATCGTAACAGCTTGCATAACAAACCCGGGTTGTTTTATCTTAATATCTTTAAGTTTTAAATCACCTGAAAATCCACCATTTTGTAAAACTTTACCTTTTATTTCTGCCCGACCTTTTTCAAACTGATCGGAAAAACCTAATCTGTTTATCAAATCACCAACATCATTTACTAAAGCATCTAAACGCCCTTTTGACGGCGTTAAATTGACAGAAATTGCCTCTCGACCCATAGCGAACAAAAACAAATTTTGCCACAAAGTTCCATTGCGATAAGCCTTTAATGAAACTTGTTTTAAAGGAGCATCTTTTTTAAGAGTCAACGAATCAAAATCAACATCTAAATAAATTTCCGCCAAATCATTTGCTCCAATCGGAGTCATTTTTTGCTCGGCCTTTGGGTTGGGCAATGAATTTTTAATTATCGGAAAATCCTTTAATCCGCTCAAGTTCCATGAAGACCCCTTTAATGAGGCTTTAAAAAATTCTTTTTCATAATATTCAACAGATCCTTTAAAAGAAGAATCTTTTGTCAAAACATCATCCAAAAGCAAAGAAAATCCATCTTTTTTGATTAAAACATTTCCCTTAATCTGAGTATCTTTAGCATCTTGATAATCAAAATAAATCGGCTCCAAACCCTTTATATCAGAATATAAGAAAGAACTTTTAAGAACACCTTTTTGCCCCTTTCCTTTGCTGTATGTCAAAGGATAAATAAAAAATTCTGCTGGTGTTAAATCTGTATTTATATCAAAATTGACCACACCATTCATATCTTTTTTTATTGATGCTTTGGTTATAAAATGACCTTTTACAAACGAATCAATGTTTTTATAATACGGCATTAAAAAAGAATCGCTTAACAAACCCGAAATTTCATATTTACTTTGTATCGGTTGCTGCTTAGAAACTTCAAAAAATTCTTCCCATTTCAAATTAAGAGGCGTATTAAAAAGTTCTGCCATACCTTCAACTTTTAACCCACCATTATTAACATATAAATTAAATGCACCGTTTTGGAGTTGCATTTCATCAAAGGGAAGTGTAAAAACCCCTTTTTGTATATCTGCTTTAACGTCTACCAAAACATCTATAGGTTTTAAATTTTCTGTTAAAGGAAAATTTAAAACAACCTGTCCATTTGCCTCACCACCTGTTTGTGTCGGCTCAATACCAAAAGCATGAATCAAATCCAGTGGTTTTTTGTTAATCAAAGTCAACATTTCATTAACAGGACCATTAACACTTAGCTCTATTTTCGCATTTGAAACATCATTTAAAAGATCCGTTAAATAAACATTACCCACCGTTAGTTTAATATTTCCTAACGTACCTTTATTGGCAAAAATTTCAACTTTATCCGGATATAACATAACTTTTCCGGAAGCTTTTTGAACTGGTGGTAACGGTCTTAAATAATAGACATCCACATCATTAAAATCAACATCACCAATCAAATCGGTAATTTCTGCACCTGTAAAATAAAGCTTAAACAATGCTGTTGTTGCTTCTCCACCAATTAAATTTTCTTTAACCCAGGCATGTGCATCCGGTCCCAAATATGCCGGCCAAACACCGGATACTTCACTCATCGGAACATGAGGCAACCTTGCATTAATAACTGTTTTTATATCATTTACATCATTTGAATCAAAAAAGGAGCCAATTCCATTGATAACAATATCAACATCTGCCGTAATGCCTGTTTTTAAAGCAACTTTAACTGGCCGAATGTTAAGTGTATTTAAATTATCACTAAAAGTACCCTGTGCAGTTATTTTTTTTATCGGATATACAATATCTAACGGATGGGGCAAATAAACACTACCCTCTTTTGTTGTTTCTATTGAAAAATCCAGTTTCTTAATAGTGTTTCTTAATGTATCATTTTGTTTTTCAAACTCTATTTCGCCACTGGCAGAACCTTTTAAGGAAACTTTAAATCCATTAAACAATTCAATAGCCCGACCAACAACATCCAATTTTAGATTATCAAACTTTGCATTAAATGCAATAGACTTTGCTCCGCCTTTTATTTTTGCGTTTAAAGATATTGCCATCGGCTCGTTATTGCGTGTTAAAATTTCGGCTGAAGCATCTGTTTCATACTGAAAAAGACGTCTTCTTTTTACCGTTAAATTCAAATTTGAAAACACTGTTTTTTTATTTTCACGCAAATCATTTAATACCAAAGAAGAATCTTTAAGAGTGAAACGTCTTAACCTTAAAACCGGTTCAAAAAACTTTAAAAAATCCTTGATAATAATAGCCTGATTTTGGACCAATAAAGGCTCTTGTTTATCTGCTTGCAATTTAGATAAATCTATTGGCGTTGTATAGGTCATGACATCTTCTTGATCTTCTAAAATAAAATGATTGTCTTTTGTCAATGTAACAAACAAAAATGCCTTTTCTATATAAACCGTTTTTGGGATTGGATTTAAACTTAAAAGCTGAAGAATACCATATGAAAATTTAACATTTGGCAATTTAATAATCGGTAAATTTTGCCTGTCTTTTAGCTCTAAGTCATCTATTTGAACATGAAATAAACCCAATCTGCTGGCTGAAGCGGATAAAACAATACTTTCTGCCTGCAAATGTAAATTTTCAGATGCCGTCAAATATCTTTCAATTTTAGGCAATAAAAAGCTTAAATCCATTGGTTCTTTTTTCAGGCGATAATACAAAATACCCGTACCCAAAACAAAAGCAAAAATAAACAGGATAATTGCATATTTCAACCATTTAAAAAATATTCTAAGCGGTTTGTTAATCTTTTTTTTCATAGAATAGCCTCAACCATTTTTGATAAATATAAAAACGTGTAACAGAAAATACCTGCACATAGGGGAGCAAGAATCCAAGAACAAACAACCTGACCGGCTACTTTTAATTTAAGTCCGTCAATTCCCTTTGACAAGGCTATAGCGATAATAGAACCGATAACCGCTTCCGATAAAGGAACCGGAATTAAAGGGAAAGAAGGCAATGAAAGACTGACTAAAAAATTTTTAAGTCCGATACTTGAAAAACAAAACAAAGTCATTGCACTTGAAAAAACGACAATAAATGCCTCAAGTGGAGAAAGCGGGAACATCCCACTGCTAACAGTTTTGATAACCCGTTTATCCGCACAAAAAAAGCCGATACTGACTGATAAAGCCGTTATACCAAATAGAACCGGTAAGAGATTTTGATTAACCGAAATATAAGGCCCTGCAATACTTGCGATATTATTGGCCCCCAAAGCATAAGCAGAAAACGCACCCACCATCAACAAAAAAATACGAACAAATACATCCCGATATAAAATCTTTATCGGATATTTTTTTAATAACCACTTCAAAAAATAAAATAAAAGAAAAGCACCTATACCGGATAGAAAAGGCGTATAAATCCATCCCAAAAATGTCTTAACAATCAAATTCATATCAATAAAAAAAGCATTAAAAATATTAAGAGCAATCAATGCTCCCGTACTTGTTTGTGTAATAGATGCCGGAATACCAATCATACTTAACAAATAAATAACCATTCCTGCCGAAATACAGACAAAAAAAGCCTCTTTATAAGAAAAAACTTTTGCTAAATTATTAACATGTTTTGTTGTTTCGTATCCACTAAAAAAAACACCCAAAAAAACAAAAACAGAAGCTAAAACAACTGCGGTTCTAAGCATAATCATTCTGGTACCGACGGCCAAACCGAACAAATTACTCAGATTATTTTTACCTAAAGACCACCCCAAAAAAACAGCGCCTAATAAAAAAAACACATCATAAAAAGACATTATTTAACTCTCTTTCTACAAAGCATGCTTAACCGCCATGATATTTAAAATATCTGCCGTATCTTCAGCAATATCTGATATTTTTTCAATATTATAAATAAACTCTTTTAGCTGAATTTTTCTAGCCAGTTCTATTTTTGATTGAAAAACAAAAGATTTCAACTGTAATGCCTGACTATCAACCAAGTGCTCCATTTGATATGTTTTTTGTGTATACTCTTTAATATCGGCACCCGAAAAAAAGATTCTAACACCAGATATCAAAGACCCGACACATTCCAAATCCGTTTGTATCATTTTCAAAAGATTTTCTCTTAAATTTGGCAATAATTTGGGCTTTTCAACAGAAACAACCAGCAAATTTGACTCATACTTATTGATAACCTTATCACACATTTCAAGTAATCTCAAAATATCGGAACGCATATCCGGTAAAATCATATACGCATATAAATTATTTTCTATTTCACGTCGATAAGCATCATTTTCAGCCTCTAAATCCGATACACGTTGCAAAAGCATCATAAACTCTGTATCCGTACCAGATAATGTGTAACAATTCATTGCCTGACCATATACAATACCTGATTGAATAATGTTTAATAAAAATGCGGTTATCATTTTTTCTAAATCTTGCGTTTTTTTAAAAATATTCCATCCCAAAAAAGATGTTTTTTTCATTTTCAAACTCCCTCATTTTTACTTTCTTTTGACAACCCGGATAAGCTAGCCCGCATAAAGGCATTTAAATCACCATCCAAAACACCCGAGGTGTCTGACGTTTCATATCCCGTCCTTAAATCTTTAACCATTTGATAGGGTTGCAAAACATAAGAGCGTATCTGATTGCCCCATCCGTTATCTCCTTTTGCCTCTTCAATATCTCCTTGTTGTTGTTGACGTTTTTTAAGTTCTAATTCATAAAGTCTGGATCTTAACATATTCCAAGCCTCATCTTTATTTTGAAATTGTGAACGCCCCGTCTGGCTTTGAACAACAATCCCTGTCGGCATATGTGTAATGCGAACAGCACTTTCTGTCCTGTTTACATGCTGCCCACCCGCACCTGAGGCTCTAAACACATCAATTCTACAATCGGCCGGATTAATCTCTATATCTATGGTATCATCAACAACCGGATATACCCAAACCGATGCAAAACTGGTATGACGTCTGGCATTTGAATCAAAAGGAGAAATACGCACCAAACGATGCACCCCAGATTCGTACTTTAACCAGCCGTAAGCATTTGCCCCTTCAATTTTAAGAGTTGCGGACTTAATACCGGCTTCTTCTCCGGGACTTTCTTCTAAGAGCGTTACCTTATAACCGTTTTTTTCAGCCCACCTAATATACATTCGTTCTAACATACTGGCCCAATCTTGCGATTCGGTTCCACCGGCACCGGAATGAATTTCCAAAAACGAATCATTGCTATCGCCCTCTTTACTTAATAAAGAGGATAAAAGCATTTCATCAATTTCTTTATCTAATAAAACAAAAGAATCTTCAGCTTCTTTTAAAAGTGCCGGTTCCTCCTCCATCTCTGCCAGTTCTATCATTTCATACATAGAACTAACAGACTCTTGAATAGAAAGAATTTTTTCTATCTTATCTGCAAGACGCGTTCTTTCACTAATTAATTTTTGCGCTCTATCCGGATTCTCCCACAAAGAAACATCCTGCGTTAATGCATCTAATTCATCTTTTCTTAAAAGAGCATTTTCCCAGTCAAAGACGTCCTTTCAGCAAATCTATTGCCGTTTGATATTTTTGATAAAAAGAAAGTATTTCAGCTTTCATTATTTCTCCTCTATCGTTTTAAAACCGTTTTGTTTTCTAAACTAACCATTTTATTAAGCGTCGTGTTTTTAGTATTCAAACGTTGAACAGGTTTATCCGTTTTTTCAAGACCCAAATGTCTTTCTAAATTTTCAAGTGCCTGATTTATACAGATACTGGGCCTTTCTTTTGCAATAAACGTAATTGCCTTTAAACGTAACGTTTTATATTCTTTTAACAAATAGCGTAATTTTTGTATCTTTTGATCCAACGCTATATCCATCATCTTCACCATAAAATCTAAAGAAGATGTATTTGTTTTTTCTTTGGCTTCAAATTCATCAGAACGCTTTTTACATTCCAGCATCTCTAAAAATGCATCTAAAACAGCGGGGTTTTTTAAAAGCTCACATAATTGCTTTAAAGGCAACTGATTTTTTTCTATATCAACCATCTTATTCTCCTAATACAAACCACCCATTGCCGGCATGCTTTCATCCGATTCCTCTATCATATCACGCCCGCCGATAACCGCTTTTGACGGTACATCACTATCCGTTATTTTAAAAGCTTCTTGGATAGTTGTACCGTTTGTCTGTGGCACACCCGTTACCGGATTTACCCGAACCAATCGTACACCTTGCGGAATTCTAAAGGGAACATCCGGCATATCTTTTAACGCTTCACTCATAAAATCCCTAAAAATAGGACCAGCAACAACACCACCTGTGTCATTTGCACCAAGTGTTTGCGGATTATCAAACCCAACCCAAACACCCGCAACTAAATCTGGCGAAAACCCGATAAACCAAGCATCAAAACTGTCATTACTGGTACCACTTTTAGCACCAAGCGTTCTTCTGACTGCTTTAGCAACCCGCCCCGTACCTCTTTCTACAACACCGGTTAATATATTGACCATTTGATAAGCACTAACAGGGTCTTGAATCTGTTCTCTATCATCAATAATTTCAGGTTTTTTATCCGGTGTTGCCTCATCCCCAATACAGTTCGGACAAGGTCTCATATCATGTTTATAAATTGTATTACCATCTCTATCTTGAATACGGTCAATTAAATTCGGTGTAATTTTTTTACCGCCGTTTACAAACGCTCCATAGGCTGTTGTCAATTTCATCAATGTTGTTTCATGTGCACCCAATGCTGAAGATAAAACCTCTTGTAAATCATCAGCAATACCAAATTTTCTAGCATAGGCAGACACTTTTCTCATTCCAATTTTTTGAGCCAAACGAATCGTCATCAAGTTTCTTGATTTTTCCAATCCGACCCTTAAGGTTGTCGGCCCATAGAATTTTTTACTGTAGTTTTTGGGTTTCCAAACACTACCATCGGGCAAACGCATCACAATCGGAGCATCTAAAATAAGGGTTGAAGGAGTATACCCCGAATCCAATGCCGCCATATACACAAACGGTTTAAAAGATGAACCAGGTTGCCGATGTGCCTGTATACCACGATTAAATTGATTACGATAAAATGAAAATCCACCAACCATTGCCAATACACGCCCCGTATGAGGATCTAAAGCAATTAAAGACCCCTCAGCCTGAGGCTCTTGTTCCAACAAATAAATCCCCTCTTTTTCATCTTTTGGACTAACAAAAATAACATCCCCTACAGATAGAACATCCCCTACTTTTTTAACAGGGGTTAAGGATATACGAGCATTTTCTAAGGCTTTTCTAGCCCATTTTAATGTTGTAAGTAAAATTTTGCCTGTTTTTTGATTGGAAAGATAAACATCCGCCTCTTTATCCGTTACTTTTGTTACAACAGCATAAAGCCAATTTTGTGGCACATAAGATGGCACCTCCTTTTTATCAAAAGCCGTTTTCCAATCACTTTTTAAATCCAATTTTTCAATACTGCCTCGCCACCCATGCCGTTTATCATAATTTAAAAGTCCTTCTTGCAACGCTTTAACAGCAGCTTTTTGCAATTTAGGATCTAAACTTGTTCTGATGAATAATCCCCCGTTATACATAGCATCTTCACCATATTTATCAACGATAAAACGGCGAACCTCTTCTGCATAATAACCATTTATCCTCAAAGCATTTTTAGGCCTGTCTACGACAACTAAATCTTCTGTCAGAGCCTCTTCTGCCTCTTCTTTAGAAATATAACCATCATCATACATACGGGAAATAACCCAATTTCTACGAGCTATGGCTTGCTCCTTTTTACGAATTGGATGATAATTATTCGGTGCCTTAGGAAGAGCCGCCAAATAAGCAACTTGTGCAATCGTTAAATCCTTTAGATCCTTGTCAAAATAACCAAGTGCCGCACTAGCTACACCGTAAGAACCCTGACCCAAATAAATCTCGTTTAAATAAAGCTCTAAAATATGATCTTTTGTATATGTCTTTTCAATTTTGCGTGCTAACAATGCCTCTTTTATCTTTCTGGAAATAGATTGCTCTGATGAAAGTAAAAAGTTTTTTGCAACCTGTTGTGTAATGGTTGACGCGCCCATCGGTCTACGCCCGGTACCGATATTTTTAACATTAATAATCATCGCACGAGCCAACCCCATAAAATCAATTCCACCGTGTTCATAAAAATTCTTATCTTCTGCTGCTAAAAACGCATTCACCACCAAAGGCGGAATTTGTTCAACAGAAACAAAAGAACGTCTTTCATTGGCATATTCAGCCATTAAAGAACCATCATTTGCATATAAACGCGATGTAACAAGCGGGCGGTAATCTGCCAACTGTTTATAATCAGGCAAACCAACAGAAAAATGTATCATCACCCCAAAACCGATAATAAAAACAATAAAACAACAAAAGAATGCCAAACTCACCAATGTTGAAAATATTCTTATCATCTGTTTAATCCCTTTTCTCAACGCAACTAAAAAAACACCTTATTTTACGTTAAAGGATTATATACTTCTTTAAAAAATTTTTCAAGAATTAAATCAACGTGTTTTAATAAAAAACGGCTTAAAAATAAACTATTAATAAAAAAATAAAGCTATTTTTCAGTCAACAAGTTACAAACCATATAAACACCCCTCTTTTATTTTAAGAAAGAGGCATTTTTTATCACGTTTAACATATAGATTTTTATATACATTTTCATAATCAGGCATATAATGTGATTTTTACCTATTTTTCACTCATAATAGCACAAAAAAAACTCCCAAAAGGGAGTTTTTGGTGCGGTTAAGAAGACTCGAACTTCCACGGATCTCTCCACAGCGACCTCAACGCTGCGCGTCTACCAATTCCGCCATAACCGCAAAATATGAATGGATTATAACTAACTTTTTTTAAAAAAGCAAGGTATTTTTTTATTTTTTAAAAATTATTAAAAAACAAATTAAAATCAATAAATAAACAGGGCGGAAAAAACCGCCCCATTTTCATTTAAACTATTTACCGCAAGGTGAAAACAATTCAGATAAAGAAATAACACCTAACAAATAGTCATTTGTACAAACTTTTTGGCCACCGATACGACCACGTTCACCCGTGCAAGCTGAAAGAGCAGAAACTGCAACAACCAATGCTGCAACCATTAATAATTTTTTCATTTTGTTATCCTTTCATAATAATCAACAACTGCTATTATACATCATAAAAATTAATACTGTCAAATACTATTGTATACTAAATATACAAAAAAATAGCACCCTTTTTAAGAGTGCCATTTAAAATTAACTTAAACTCTCTAAAATAACAGTACCTTTTTTCTGACGAGCTGCCATATACTGTTTTCTAAGCGAATCTCTTATTTTATGCGGTTCTTTGATCTTATGCAGTTTCAAAAGCCCCGTTTTATCAGTTGAGTGAATAAAAATATCTCCCGTATCCGCCCATACATCTATCATCGTTTGCGAGGCAGAGCTATCCACAATTCTAAACAATTCAATCTCATCTACATCTTTTGTCAAAATACCAGAAATAATAACCAACCTCTGAGAAGTTAAAACATAGCTATGATAAATCCGATTGTAATATAACGCAATTAAAAAAATACCACACGTAATTATGGTTAAAAACAAATAAAAAGGATTAAACTTAACATCCCGAATAGAACCGGTTACCTCCCAAATAAAAGTTTCATCCTTATCTATGATACTTTGGATAATTCTGTCATTGATACTCATAAAAAAAATCTCCTTACACCCTGTTTTTTTATCAACGTACCACACTCTAAAAAAAAACACAAGAATTTTATTTACACATACAAAAGTACAAAAAATACATACAATGATATATTTTTTACAAAAAATTCAATATGTTAACTAGACAACCCTCTATTTAATACCTAATGTAAAATTGCTTCAGTTTATTTTTAGAAAGGAGATTAAAATGAAGAAATATTTATTATCAGGGATGGCTGCTGCATTTATGATGTTTGCTGCTAGCTCTGCTTCTGCTTATGATTTCAGAAGCCCATACGTCTTAGCTGAAGGCGGTTATTCATTCGGAACCAATGCAAACGGTGATGCCGGCCTATTAGGAGTCGGTATGGGTTATCACATTAACCGCTATTTCCGCTCCGATCTTACCGTCGGTTATCGCGGATGGGGCAATGTTGATATGCGTGCCGATAGAAACAAAAAAACAGATGTTTGGTCTATTCCTGTATTAGCCAACTTTTACTTAACCTATCCGGCAACTGAAAGTTTTAACGTTTACGGTATGGCCGGTCTTGGTATGGCTTGGAATAAAACAGATAATATGACTGATGCCAAAGGTGCAACAAAATCCAACTTTGCTTGGACAATCGGTGCCGGTATTGAACATATGATTACAGACTGTATGTCTTTAGATCTCGGCTATCGTTACTCCGATCTTGGCGAAGCAAGGGTCAAGGCCCGCACCGGTTTTACAGGAAAGAGCAAAGAAGACATGCGTGCTCATGACGTTAAATTAACAGCCAGATATTATTTTTAAGCCTCCCACTTAAAAATAAACGTGCGTGGTGTTTCTTCCTTGGCACCACGCATTTTATTTGTATTTTTTTTCCAATAATATTTTTAAATCAGTCATATCCCGTGGTAAAGGCGTTTCAAATGAAAGACGCTTACCCGTTTTAGGGTGAATAAAAGCTAAAAATCCGGCATGCAAAGCCTGCCTGTTAAAAAAACGCAATTCCGGATCAGCCGTTTTTGGCACAACACCATAAACACTATCCCCGATAAGTGAATGACCTAATGACGACATGTGAACCCGAATTTGATGTGTCCGCCCTGTTTCTAATACACATTTTATATAAGAAGCCGGAGCTTTTTGATAAACATCTAAACAATTATAATGGGTAAGAGCATGTTTCCCACCGGTTGTAACGATAGCCATTTTTTGCCGATTGGTTGAACTACGCCCAATTAACGAGGAAACAACTCCTTCTTTATTTTTTACCATCCCCCAAACAAATGCCTGATAAACCCGCTCTACCGTATGTTTTAAAAATTGTTCCGACAAACGTGTATGCGTAAAATCATTTTTTGCCACGACTAAAATCCCACTTGTGTCTTTATCTATTCTATGAACAATACCGGGACGCATAACACCACCAATACCGGATAAACTATCTTTTGCATGATACAACAAAGCATTCACCAGTGTGCCTGTATAATTACCAGCTCCGGGATGCACCACCATACCTGCCGGCTTATTAACAACCAATAAATCCTCATCTTCATACAAAATATCTAACTCTATTTTTTCTGGTACCGGTGTTGCAGGCACGGCATCCGGTGGCGTTACAATAAAACAATCACCTTCTTTCACTTTCAAATCCGGCTCATCGGCATATTTGTCCTCATTTTGGTATTTAACACAATCTGACGTAATCAATTTAATAATACGATTGCGGGAATAAGTTGGTAAACACTGCACCAAAAATTTATCCAAACGCATATTTTTTTCATCTTCGGATACTTTTTTTGTAGTAACGGATTCATTTTTTGTATACAATGTATCCAAGTCATCATCTTGCTCAAAAAACATTTTCCCTCCGTCTATAAGGATTTTATTATGAATGCTCTTAAAATTGCCAAAACCGTTGTTTTTTTACTTTCAACTTTTTTAATTATCGTTTCTAGCCTCTTTTTTATAAAACTAACAGAAAAACACCATAAAATCAACCCTAAAAACTTAATTACCTCTGATATCCATAAAAATACATCTCGTCTTTTTATCCCAAAAGATGAGGATATATCGCAACTATTTTCGTGTGGCGAATTTTTATGTCTTACAACACAAAAAAAAGAAGATTTAACCAAAATATATATCCTTAATCCATCATCAGGCTTCATTATCAGAAAAATAGATATAAAAAAAGAGTAAAAAATATTTTTATTAACTATTTTTTCACTTTTTATAAGGCAAAATAAGAACTGTTTGGTTTTTGTACCCTTTTTATCTTAATACGATATAGGATAAAAAGGTGTTTTGGGTTAGGGTAAAAAATGAAAAAAGTCGGGCGAAAAATTTTTTATATCGCAATTCTTTTTCTTTTTGTAATGGGAATGTTTTATTTTACCCCTTTTTTATTCATATCATCTGAAACGGCAACACAAAACACATCTCAACAAATTTTAAAAAACAATTCGTTAAAATTAAAAGCACAATCTTTATTGGCAGAAGAGTACGAATCCTTTTTATCAAAAAATATTACCGGTCAACTAAATAGTCTGTTTCCAGATATAGACACTCAACTTATAATAAAAACAGAATTAATCCCTTTAGAAAAACCACTTAATTTTGTTGAAAACTTTAAAGTAAAAAAAATGTCCGTGTTACTTTTTATTGAACCCAAAACAACAATCAGTTCCGAACTTCTTACGTTTCAGACAAGAAAGATTGAAAATTTTATAACCAAAAAGCTAAGCAATATCATTTTGTTAAACAAAAACAATCTAACCGTTAACACACATGTTTTTCAAAAAAATCAATCTATTAATATCACATTAAATCAGATTATTGCCATTGTTTTGATATGCCTTTTATTCATATCAATTAGTTTTTATTTTATTCCGAAACTCATCAAAAAAAAGAAATTTAAAAAAGTATATGACGAATTATCTCTTCAAATTAATCTGGTGTGTGAAAATTCCAAACTAAGAGAAGAAAACCTTAACTTACTGGAAAATGTGCAAAAAATCAGCAATCGCACACCTGAGATAACCTTACGTGTCATCAGACGATATTTAATGACGCCACCCAATATTATGGATCAAAGTCTTTTTTCTCCAGCACAACAAGCCGCCGTTATTCTTGTCTGTTTAGATGAAAAAACACTTAAACGAATATTCAAGCAGATGGCCCCTCAAGAAATTTCTTTGTTACAAAAAATTATGTCAACACTGGGGCAAATCCGCAGTGAAGACAAGCATTATGTCCTCACCCATTTTTTAAAAGATCTTAACGAACCAATGCGTAAAGCAACTCAGGCAAGCGATATCAAGAGTATTTTACCCAATGAGCAGGCATTGGAAATTTTAAAAATCAACCATGAAGATACAAATAAAAAAAATATATGGAAAAAATTAGAGCAAGTACCTGTTGAAAAAATCGCCGATTATTTAAAAAAGCAGTCTGCCCAATCCATTGCTATTATTCTTTATAATCTTTCGGACGAAAAAGCCGGTGCCATTTTAAACGCATTACCTGAAAATTTAGGTGGTGCAACTTTACTTCGCTTAACCGCCCTTAAATCACTTTCACAAGAACAGTTAAAGACCCTTGAAACAGGTCTTGAAATCCACTTTTTTAACCTTTCCAGAAAAATATTTTATCGCGGATGGCAAAAAGCAACCGCCATCTTAAGCCTCATGCAACAAGCAGAAAAGAAAAGACTGATTTTAGCTCTTTCAAAACGCTCCCCTCAAGCTGCCAGACGTCTTGAAAAGCAGATTATTTGTTTTGATGATTTTGCTTTTTGGTCCGAGGATAATCTTGCGTATCTTATCAAAAAAACACCAAAACCCATTTTATTAACGGCATTAATGGGAGCAAACAGCCTAACAAAAGAAGCATTTTCAAAAAACATACCCCCTCAAAAATGGGGAGAAATGTTTAAGGTTTTAAATACACCCCAAACAGGAAAAATAAAAGATATTAACGAGGCTCAATGCTTTATTATTAAAAAAGCAAAAGCTCTTTTAGACAAACAACAATTAAAGAGGAAAAAATGAAACTAAAAACATTTTTTGCCCCCAGCGTTCCAGAGGCCATGCAAGAAATCAGAGATCTATATCCAGATAATGCCGTTATTGTTTCGGCAACAAAAATTGATAAAGGTGTCAAACTTATTATCGCATTGCAGGAAAACGTTTCTCAAGAAGATTTATTTACAGCATTAACCGATGAAAGAATAGATAGTAGAAAAAACTTTTTTTCAACTCTTTTAACCCACCAGGCCTTTGAAGATGTTTTTATTCAAAGATTAGTTCAAGCCTCATTAAAAAAAGGCACCAAAGTGGCACAAGAAAAACTCTTATCGCATGCTTTTTCGGAGTTATATTCGTTTAAACCTCTTTATCCTATTTTAAAGAATGCAATTTACGTCTTAACGGGAAATGCCGGCTCCGGCAAAACATTGTTGGCAAAAAAAATGGCATTTCAAGCAAAAAAAGAGGGATTAAAAACCGCACTTGTAACTTTGGACACCATAAAAAGCGGAGCCGTATCCGATTTAAAGCAATTTGCTCAAATGCTTAAAATACCCATCACTGTTACTCAAAACATTAAAGATTTAAACGAATCTTTAACCATGATGCGGCTAAGTGCTGATTATATTTTAGTTGATACGCCCAGCATCAACCCTTATAAACAGACAGATCTTGAAAAATTAAAATTTATGCGTTCCCAACTAATGGATGCAGAATTTGTTCTGACCATGCCGGCCGGTCTTGATGCCCAAGAAGCCGTTTCAGAAGGAGCCTTATTTTACAAACACGGATGTACAAGCTTAATTGCAACAAAATTGGATTGTGCTGTCAGATACTATAATTTATTCAAGACAACTGTTTATAATCAACTGAGTTGGTCAGCCTTTTCTTTTTCAGAAAACATTACCCACCCGCCAGTAGAAGCAACAGCTCAAAACTTAGCTACACTTTTAACTGTTCCCCTAACCCAACAATATGAGACAACGCTATGAAATTTCAAAATATCATTCATCAAAATTCCGCAAAAAATATTCAAAACCGCATTGATGGTAAAAACATTATAGCCATTGCTTCCGGAAAAGGTGGTGTCGGTAAAACATTCATAGCGGTTTCCTTAGCTCACGCTTTTGCATTAAAAGGACTGAAAGTTCTGTTGGTGGACGGTGATTTAGGTCTTTCCAATGTTGACATTCAACTCGGATTAACTCCGGCAAATGATTTAGCCGGTGTCTTTGCTTATAACAGACCAATCAACACCGCCGTAATACACGACGAAAATACCAATTTAGATATCTTGGCCGGTCAATGTGGCAGCCAGACTTTATCCGGTCTGGATGAAGCCCGTTTACAGCTTTTATGTGATGATTTACGTATTTTAGCCAATCACTATGACAAGGTTATTATAGACCTTGGCACCGGTATTCAAAAAGCCGTTACCATGCTTGCTGCCATTGCCGGAGAAATACTCATTATAACAACCGATTCCCCAACAGCATTAGCTGATGCTTATGCTTTTATAAACATAATGCATACAAAAAAAACTGATTTAACGTTAAAAGTTATTGTAAATATGGCTAATACGATTAAAGAGGGCGAGAGAACGTATCATACTTTATTCAAAGCTTGTCAATCCTTTTTAAATATAGAACCCGCACTTGTCGGTATCATTCATCAAGATACAGCTGTTAGAGAAGCTGTTTGTTCACAGATACCTCTTTTAAATATGGAAACCAAAACACAAGCGGGACAAGATATTTTAGAAATACAAAACAACTTATTAAATGAAAAATCATCCTAATTTTATTTTTGTGGTACTATAAAAAGCATAACAAAAAAAAGATAGCCCAAACTTTTTTGTAAAAAAATACCCTATAGAGTTCATAAAATTCAAAGATATTAGTCAATCATCCATTTTTATTCACAACATACAATAAAATATACAAACCCTTGACTTTAGCATAAAAATAGATTATTTAAAAATCATTCATATGGATGAAAGGAAGAGTATGTTTTTAAAAAGTATTTTCGGATCTGCCAATGACAGATATTTAAAAAAGTTCAAAAAAACAATTAACAAAATAAATGAATTAGAGGCTCAATACGAACTTTTAAGCGATTCTCAGTTAAAAGATAAAACACAGGAATACAAGACCCGTATTCAAAACGGTGAAAGTTTAGAAAGTATATTACCTGAAGCTTTTGCAAGCGTTCGTGAAGCATCTAAACGTGTTTTGGGATTGAGGCCTTTTGATGTTCAACTGTTGGGCGGCATCATTTTAAATAACGGGCAAATTTCCGAAATGCGTACCGGTGAAGGTAAAACACTGGTGGCAACAATGCCGGTATACCTAAATGCTTTAACGGGAAAAGGCGTCCACGTTGTTACCGTTAACGACTATTTGGCAAAACGAGACAGTGAATGGATGGGGCAAATTTATCGTTTCTTAGGATTAACGGTTGGCTGTATCGTCCATGATATGTCTACACCGGAACGTAGAGCTGCCTACAATGCTGATATTACATATGCGACAAACAACGAACTCGGTTTTGATTATTTAAGAGACAATATGCGTTTTGAAATCAAAGAAATGGTTCAACGTCCCTTTTATTATGCCATCGTTGATGAGGTTGACTCTATTTTAATTGATGAAGCAAGAACACCACTTATCATTTCAGGACCAGCCGAAAACTCTTCCGAAAGGTATATCGCTATTGATAAGCTTATCAAAACCATTAAACCAGAACACTATGAGAAAGATGAAAAGCACAGAACCGTTTCTTTAACAGAGGGCGGATCTGAATATGTAGAACAATTACTGGCTGATTCAAACCTCATTCAAGGTTCATTGTATGATACACAAAATATTGCCTTTGTACATCATATTGATCAAGCCTTAAAAGCGAATACTCTTTTCACAAAAGATAAGGATTATATTGTTAAAGACGGTCAGGTTATTATCATTGATGAATTTACCGGTCGTATGATGCATGGCAGGCGCTATTCTGACGGCTTACATCAAGCTATTGAGGCCAAAGAGGGGGTTGAAATCCAACCGGAGAATCAAACCTTGGCATCCATTACCTTTCAAAACTATTTCAGAATGTACCCGAAATTGGCCGGTATGACAGGTACAGCAATGACTGAAGCTGGTGAATTTGACGACATTTATCATTTACAGGTTATTGAAATTCCAACAAATAAAGAACCTAAAAGAAAAGATGAAAATGATGTTATCTACAGAACAGCTGAAGAAAAATACGACGCCATCATTGAAGATGTTAAAATCGCCCACCAAAAGGGGCAACCTGTTTTAATCGGTACAGGCTCTATTGAAAAATCTGAGATTTTAGCTGATTTAATGAAACGTAAAACAAATATTCCTTTCAACGTGTTAAACGCCAGACACCATGAACAGGAAGCTAAAATTATTGCTCAGGCGGGTGCTCCGGGTGCCGTTACTATTGCCACTAATATGGCTGGACGCGGTACGGATATTCAGCTTGGCGGTAACTATGAAATGCTTTTAGCTGAAGCTCTTGAGAAAAATCCTGAAGCAGATAAAACCGCCTTAGAAGAAAAAATTAAAGCTGAAGTTCAAGAGAAAAAAGAACAAGTTTTAAAAGCAGGTGGATTGTTTGTTTTAGGGTCAGAACGACATGAAAGCCGCCGAATTGACAATCAATTACGAGGCCGATCCGGCAGACAGGGAGACCCGGGATTATCTAAATTCTATGTTTCGCTTGAAGATGATTTAATGCGTATTTTCGGTGCAAACAGAATTCAAAATATTTTAACACGACTGGGACTTAAAAAAGGGGAACCCATTACGCATAATTATATTACAAAAGCATTAGCTGTTGCCCAAAAGAAAGTAGAGACATATCATTTTGATATTCGTAAAAATCTGTTGCGATTTGATGACGTAATGAATGATCAGCGAAAAGCTATTTACGATCAGAGAAAAGAGTTAATGCTGGCTACTGATGTAAGTGATACAATCAAAGAAATGCGTTTTGACACCATTCAAAATACTATCTATGCATTAGCCCCCGAACGCTCTAATCCTTCTGATTGGAATGCCGAAGAGTTGACAAAAGAAGTTTCTAGAAAATTTGCCGTTGATGCTCCTTTTAACACCTGGATTAACGAACTTGGCATTATACCGGAAACAATGATTGAAAGAGTTGATGCATTGGTCCAAAAAAACATCGATTCCAAAATGGCTATTTTACCTGAAGAACTTAGAAACAATTTAGAAAAAAGTGTTCTTATTCAAACGATTGACCAATCTTGGAAAGAACATCTTCAAATATTGGATTTCATGAAAACAGCAATCAATTTAAGAGCTTATGGTCAAAAAAATCCTTTAAATGAATATAAAAGAGAGGCATTTATTCTGTTTGAATCGCTTTTAAATAAAGTTAGAGAACGTGTTACGGAAATCATTTGTCAGATGCAATTTCAAATTCAGTCAAAACCATCTGAAGAACTAAAAGAAAGTCATCCGACACCGGTTAATCCCACAACAGGAAATCCTTTTGCGACACCTGAAGGTCAAATTTCCAGAAACGCCCCCTGCCCTTGTGGTTCTAACAAAAAGTATAAACACTGCTGTGGTGCTATTAAAGAATAAAGGAGTAAAAAATGAAAAAATTACAATCAGGTCGTTCAATGGTTGAAATGCTCGGTGTGCTAGCCATTATCGGTGTTTTATCCGTCGGCGGAGTTGTCGGATACGCCGTATCTGTTCAACGTATCCGAATCAATAATATTTTAGATATTGCTACTAAATTTTCTTCAAAAGGAGTGGGTGGTAGAACATTTACAAGTCTAAAATCTGCGGGTCTTGAAAAGCCGGAAGGTATTGATATGAGTTTGAATCGTGATGGAATTGTTTGTGTTATGAATTTTCCTAATGATGACCGGTTCTTTTCAGCCTTTAAAGCACAAGCAACTAATTATACGGTAACCTGTCCGAGTGACCCAAAGTGCAACATCTGCTTATATTTTTCCAAACCGATACAATAAATTTATAACAGGCGGATTTATCCGCCTTTTTTATTCTTATTTTTTTATTGCAGTTTCCAAAAAAGAAAGTATAATAAATTTATTAAGTTACTTTAAAAAATAGGTGAGACATGAAAAAATACAAACACATAACCGTTTGGGCCGGTGCTGCCCCAACTATTTCTGCCGTTTATCATGAACCCATGCATCAAATCGGAGAGATTTTGGCCAAAAACAAAATAACAATGGTCTACGGTATCGGAGATGAAGGCATGATGGGGGCGGCTTTTAAAGGTGTCAGAAGCCAAAAAGGTAAAGTTGTCGGTATTACAACAAAAAAACTTTTGGATTTGCAATGTAAAAATCCGGAACTTTTTGCCGAAGGAGAAATTGAAGTTGTTGACACTTTGGCTGAAAGAAAAAAGAAAATGATGGATTTGGGGGAAGTCATTTTGGCAGGCCCTGGCGGGTGGGGTACTTTAGATGAAATATCTAATTTTGCCGTATACATTCAAACAGGTGAAATTAAAAAGAAACCTCTTATTTTTTTAAACTTTAACAATTTTTGGGCTCCATTTGGTGAATTGATTTTTAACATGTTACAAGAAGGCACTTTAAATCAAGACAAAGTTGATTTTGTGGATTTTGTAAATGAGCCTGAAGAACTTTTTGATGTTATTGAAAAAGTCCAAAATAGATTGGATGCATCTCAAAAAAAAGTGAAAAAAAATTCTAAAAAATAATTCGGAGGTTTTTATGCGTTTGTTGCATATACTTGTTTTTTCATTTATTTGTTTTGCATTTCCGGCAAAAGCACAGGAAGATATTGACGCCTTCAATGCCGGCATGAGAGCTTACAAAGCTCAAGAATATCAAAATGCTGTATACGCTTTTGAAAATGCCATACATTTTAATCCTAAAAATTATCAAGCATACTGTATGTTAGGGGTCAGTTACATTTTAAATGACGAACCAAAAAAAGCGGAAAAGACCTACTTACAAGCCATTACTGATTTTCCACGTGAATGGAAAGCATATATCCTATTAGCAGAGTTTTATGAAACACAGACAGATTACGATAAAGCTCTTACCTATTACCAAACCGGAATGGATTTAATGCCGGCAAAACAACAAAAAACGTATCAAAAAAAATTAGATGAAGTAAAATCTGCATTAAAAGATGATTGGACTGTTTCTGAGGCTGAAAAAGAAAGAATTATTTCAAATATCATCATGCCGTTAGATTCTGAAATTTGGAGAGCGGCATTAGTGGAAAAAAAAGAATCAGCAACCCATGTTGTTTACGGACTAAAAAGTGAAAATTATAAAGCGAAAAAATGGTCCATAGCACTTGACTTAACATGCACAAAAACATCTAAACAAGATATCAGAAGTTTTAATCGGATAAATGAATGGCTTGCATCTTCTTATCGCAAAAGTGGTGCCGATATGGATACATTAGAAAGATCATCAACATCCCGTCTTTATGAAACAAACATATATAAAGAAAACAAAAAAATTATCGGCTATATTTTTCCTGTTAGAAAAGGCTTTTGTATTGCACAATTTATGTATAAGAAAAAACTACCGGCAACAGAACTTTCTAAATGGCAAAATATTGTCAAAAAAATAGTGGTTAAAGATTTTTAAAAAAGGTTTTTTATGGGTATCATTGGAATTTTTCTCATCTTGGCTTTATGTTTTTTAATTTCAACAAACAGACGTCAAGTTAATTATCGGACAGTTTGTGTTGGGTTTATTTTACAGTTTCTCATTGCTTTTTTTATTTTAAAAACCAGTATCGGGCAATCTATTTTTAAAAGTCTGGGATCTGGCATTCAAAAAATTCTAAATTTTGCGGTAGAAGGAGGCAATTTTGTTTTCGGATTCTTAACAGATCGCCCCGAAAAATTAACGGAAGTATTAGGAGATGGAGCCGGATTTATCTTTGCTTTAACATTATTACCGGTTCTTATTTTTGTAATGGTATTGGTAAATATGCTTTATTATTGGGGCATTATGCAAAAAATTATCTTATTTTTCGGCAAAGGGATGTATAAGTTAATGAATATCACAGGAGCTGAGGCCGTTTCAAATATCGCCAGTGCTTTTATCGGTCAGGTTGAAGCACAAATGCTCATTCAACCACATCTAAAAAAAATGACAAATTCACAGTTACTTGCCTCTATGACCGGGTCTTTGGCCTGCATCTCCGGCGGGATTATGGCTGTATACATCGGCATGGGGGTTCCGGCCGAATATTTGCTCGCAGCCAGTTTTATGGCTGCACCGGGGGCACTTGTCGTTTCAAAAATTGTATATCCTGAAGATAAGAATTCTGAGATTTCTAAAGACATAGATTTACACAAAAACACAACGGCCGTTAATTTGATAGATACCATCGCACAAGGTGCCATTACCGGTATGAAGGTTACCGGCAATATCATTGCCATGCTGATTGCTTTAATAGCTCTTATCGCCTTTTTCAACTATGGACTGGGACTTTTAGGTAATTTTATGGTACATTATTTAGATATACCTGCCCAAATTGGTGTTTTAAATATAGAAAATTTATCACTTAGCGGATTACTCGGCGTTCTCTTTGCCGGTTTTGCATTCTTTTTAGGGGTTCCGGCAAATGAAATTTTTACAGTTGGTTCTCTTATGGGAGAAAAATTGGTTTTCAATGAATTTATTGCTTATCTGCATATGACTAGCCTTGAAACAGCTCTATCACCGAAGGCACTTATTATTGCATCCTTTGCTTTATGTGGTTTTGCAAATTTCGGTTCCATTGCTATGCAAATAGGTGGCATTGGTGAATTAGAACCATCCAGACGCAAAGATTTGGCCAAATTAGCCTATAGAGCACTGGTTTGCGGAACCCTTACTTCTTATATTTCTGCAGCCTTGGCCGGATTACTTCTTTAATTTAAATTGCCACCCACGACTAGCTCTGCTGATTAAATCATCAAAAACCTCTAATTGCTGTGGCTCTGCTTTCACTCCTAAAACACAAGGAGATAAACAGCCGGTTAATTGTGGAGTTGTCCAAGCCTTTTTTTTATCAAAATAAAAGGCCATATCAGCCATCAAGCGAGCTTCCATATACTTTCCACCGCTCGGAAAAATAAAATTGATTTTTCCATTAAATTTTGACCGTATTTTTTTAAACACAGATTGGTGCATTGGCAAAATAAAACCATTTCCGTTTAAAATATCAACAAAAGCATTATAAGATATTTGATTTTGCCATCCACCGCCAAAAAGAACAAAATCAGTTGGCCAAGCAAAATTTTCATCAATATGTTTCAATGAAAAAGCTGCAACATAACCCGCAAAATATTCAACCGTGTGAAGCGTATCAACAAAATCTGTTTCATTGTTAATTGAAATTAAATCCGTTAGATGATAAAGAGAAGGATCAGCTGATTTTGGTGGTGGCAAAATTAAATAATTTTTCTTTTGATGCGTTCGCACAGAAAAATTGAATAATTTCTCCAACAAATCCGGACGAAGTTTTCCCTGTTTACCAAAAAAACAATCTTTGTCATATGAGATATTTTTATACAAACGAACAAGTTTATCGCTAAACTCATTAAACGGGCCAGAGTCAAAACCAAGAACAACTTTTCCATTTTGTATCAATGCAACATTTGATGTATTGCCAGCATTATAAAAAAAGGCGTTTTTTAAATGGAGCATTTTTGCAAAATGCTCATTATGAGGAGGGATAAGGGGTGCTCCCTCACCCTGATTAAAAATATCATCGGAGCGAAAATCATACACCACCGGTATATTTATCAGAGAAGAAAGCATCTTTCCCGACCCCATTTGGAGCGTATAAGGAGGCTCTTTTTCGGTTGCAACACTTGGCGGATTATGGTCAAGTGTTTGGCCATGAAAACCGACTAAATCAATATCTTTTTCTGTGAGGTGTACACTAAACAAAAATTCTCGGATACAAGAAGCAATCCACTGAATATATGCCTTATGCACTTTTAAAAAGAATTCATTATTCGGCAAATCTTGAGACAAAAGAGTTTTGTTTTTTATCATTTCTTTTAAAGACAAAATGTCTTTTTGAAGAAGGACTGGAATATCCTGACTGAAAAAAGCAATATCTTTCATCTTTTGATTTGAAAATTCCGTCAGAACCGCATCACAGCCGTCCAAAGAATTTCCCGTCATAACTCCAATTATTTTCATAAAAAAAACTCCTTTTTTATAATGCACTTTTTTATTTACTTTTGCAATAAAAAGTAAATAAATCAGTTTTCAGATTCTATAGTCCAATTATCTTGAGATAACTCCCAAACATTGGGTGAATAAGGTTGCCAACGGGTCTCCTCGCTGTATAAAGCATACAAAACTCCCTCTGAACCCTTTAACAACTCCCTTAAAATCAAATCATCATTTAAAGAAACCACCTTTCCGCTTTGAAGTGCTTCAAGAATAATTTTATCTGTTATTTTGGACATATCAAATCTCCCTTATATATTTTTTTAAAAATTGAAACAATATTTAAAGTTTTCCTCACATACTTATCTATGTAACACATAAAATGTGTGTTGTCAACATAAAAATTAAAGTTTACAAAAAACTTTTTTTCATATATAATAAAAGCATGAAAAAATTAAAAGCGGTTCATTTTGAAATTTTAAAGGAAAAGAGGCTAAAACTAGGCCTTTCACAAACTGTTATGGCAAAAAAAATAGGTGTTAGCCAACAGCATTGGGACCGTTATGAAAAGGGACATCCAATCCCATTAGAGAAGATTTTACGTATTTCACAACAGCTTAATATATCTAAATGGGATCTTTTACCTGTAGAATTTTCTCCAGAAAATCAACAAAATTTTAATAAAGACTTATTAAAATCTATTTTTATTTCAATAGAGAACCTAATTATTGAAAAAAAACTTCATTTTTCACCGGAAAATAAGGCCAAATTACTTATTTTACTTTATGAAAAGTTTTCTAAAAACCCAAAAAATGATAATATTCAACAAAATATTCTTTCCACATTAATAAACGCACATTTAGACAAATCAGCTTAAGGTTTTAACTATGAATTTAGATGATGAAATAAAGCTTTTGATTCAAGAAGCAACATATGCAAACTCAAACAAGAAACCATTTAAACTTAACAAATTGTTTTTTAAAACTTTTTGTATTACTCTGTTATGTTGCATCAACCTTTTTACGGGCATATTTATTGCCTCTTATTTTAATTTTTTTCCTAAAAATAATTATCAAAAAGTTCAAATTTCCGATTCGTTTTTTTCTCAATCAGATAAATCAGAATTTAGAAAACTGGTTAAGAAATTAGCCAAAAAAGAAAATAAACACCCTAATGCTATTCACGCAGAGTTAAGAAATAAATTTAATTACAAATCATATCATTATCTTAATACACAAACGTATCTAAAGGCTAAAAATTATTTGCAGCTTAGATTGAAATAATTTATTTTCCTTTTTGCCAACGGCGAAGATATTGATAAAATTTCTGTCTATCACGTGAATGCTTTAATTTAGAGTCAATAAATCCATTATAATGTCGCCTTAATGCAACTTTTGGAAAATCGGGAATATCAATTTCAACCGACTCGCCGATTTTAATGTGTCTAAGGGCTGGCTCAAAGCATTTTTTATTGATAAATTTATGCAATGAGCGTTCAATTAAACAAAAATTAGAAACATGATTAGTTCCGCCACCCGAAAGCGGCAAAATATGGTGGACATCAAATCCATGTGGTATTTTTCCCCTTTTAGCGCGCTCTAGATTGATAACATCTTTATAAGGCTCCAAATAACCCTTTCTGTATAACCACTTTACGAACTTTTGATTCATATTGCGTCTATCAAATTCTTTTCTAAGAGCCTTTGTAACCGAGGGCGGTTGTAATGTGAAATGTAATGCCATTTTTATCCTGCTTTCAAAGTTAATATTTCTGCATCTTTTTGAAATAAATATAAAAGATTCCTCAAAGCCAGTCCCCTTTTTGAAACCAACTCAGGATCCAATGTTAATATCATTTTTGCATCTTGTGCAGCTGTTGCAAGAAGTTGATAATGAACAGATAAATCAGCCATTTTAAAGACAGGCAATCCGCTTTGGCGAACGCCCAACAATTCTCCGGCTCCTCGCAAACGTAAATCCTCCTCTGCGATAACAAATCCATTTTCACTTTCACGCATAACCTTTAAACGAGCCGTTGCCGTTTCTGATAATTTAGGTCCATATAACAATAAACACACAGATTTTTGGCTGCCACGACCTACTCGTCCACGTAATTGATGTAAAGCAGCTAAGCCGAATCGTTCAGCTTGCTCAATAACCATCACCGTTGCACTGGGGACATCAACACCAACCTCTATAACCGTTGTAGAAACCAAAACATCAATCTCACCGGATTTAAACCGATTCATAACCAAATCTTTTTCGGGCCCCTTCATTTTTCCATGAACTAACCCTACTCGCTCACCAAAAATTTCTTTCAACGAAGCAAATCTTTTTTCAGCTGCAATCAAATCTGATTTTTCTGAATCTTCTACCAGCGGACAAACCCAATAAACCTGTGTCTTTTCAGAACTATTATTAATATTTTGAAACAATTTTTCACTAATATCCTGCACTTTTTGTGCTGAAATAACGCGTGTTTCAATCGGTTGTCTGTTCTTAGGCTTTTCATCTAAAATGGAGATATCCATATCCCCGTAAGCTGTCAATGCAAGTGTTCTAGGGATAGGAGTGGCGGTCATAACCAACAAATTAACGCCCTTTTGTTTTTTTGTCAGAGCTAAACGCTGATGCACTCCAAATTTATGCTGTTCGTCAATAACAACCAACCCTAAGCTTTTATATTGTACATCCTGTGTAAAAACCGCATGCGTTCCGATTAAAATATCAATTTCACCGGCAATCAATTTCTGTAAAAGAACATCTCGTTTTTTGCCTTTTTCCCGCCCGGTTAAAAGAGCTATTTGAATCTTTGTACCGGCTAACATTTTTTCAAATGCGACGAAATGCTGTCCAGCTAAAATATCTGTCGGAGCCATTAAAACACCCTGAAAACCGGCATCTTTGCACATCAGTAATGACATAAGAGCCACAAACGTTTTACCACTACCGACATCACCTTGTAAAAGACGAACCATTTTATCCTGATTGGTTAAATCTTTTCTAATCTCTTCAAGCACTCTTTTTTGGGCATTTGTCGGCTCAAACGGTAAATTTTTAAAAACAAACTCTTCAGTGTTCCCCTTTTTTATAAACGCGAGACCTTTTTGTTTTTTTTGATGAGAACGAGCCAAAAACAAAGCCAACTGGTTGGCGAGTAATTCATCATAAGCTAAACGCATCCTAATCGGATTTTCATAAGATAAATCAGATAATTTTTTTGGGGTATGAGCCTTAAAAACAGATTCTTTCCATCCGATAAATCCTTGTTTTTTCATAAAAGGGGAATCTAACCATTCAGGCAAATCGGGAACCATCTTCAGTGCAGCAGCTGTTGCCTTTGACAACACTTTCCCCGAAAGGCCGGCTGTTAAAGGATAAACAGGCTCATATTCTTTAATCTCTTCAACTCGTTTTGAAATGTAATCCGGATGCAAGATACTAAGTTTTCCCATAAAAACATCTACTTTACCGGAGACAAAATATGTTTCATTCACAAGTAGTTTTTTATTTAAGTAGTCGGCATGATAATTAAAAAAAACAAGTTCTATTATTTGCCCGTCAAATAAACCGATTACTTTATAAGGGATAGAGCGTTTGGGTGGTTTGATATGCTGTGTAATTTTAATCTGTAGTGTTGCCAATTCCCCAAACTTTATCATAGATCTTTTTGTTAAGTATGGTCTATAGTTAACACCGGACGGCAAACTAAACAGCACATCAACAATATATGGGCCACATAAATTTTTAACCAATTTAGAAAGTTTAGGGCCGATACCATCTATCTGAGAAACAGTGGAAAATAAACCGTTTAAACACTCCGGACGCATAAGAACCCTACTTCTTTTTTGTTTTGGTCTTGTTACCTTTTGTTAAGGAACGTTTCGGTTTTATAACCGTTCCGTCCGGTGTTTTTACCGTTCCGTCCCGATAAACAACGGATTTAAAAATATCCTGATTTTCAAACCGTTTTTTCACCTCTTTACAACTCATTAAATTTCTTTTTTTCTGCTCAGCAAAAGCTTTTAATTTCGCTTCGGCATACTGGTGCAATCTTTTATTTTCTTCTTGCAGTGTTTTTGTTGGATTTACAATAATTCTACTGGCTATCATTTCATAATTTTTAAGCTGTTCTTCATCAACATCACAAGCAAGAGCCACTCCGGCACTGATACCCAGCTGATCTATAACGGGAACACCGTTAAGAGTTCTGGATTCTGCATATCCGTTCAATATCCAACTAACAGACAAAAACAAACAAAGAAAGGGTAGTAAAATTTTTTTCATTGCATTTTATCCTTAAAAATCCTATAGTGCTATATTATATTTGCATATAAAAGTATCTTCTTTTTAGCACAAATAGAACATCTTTTCAAGGAGAATTTAATGCTTCAGGGTCCCTCTTTTATTCCACCGGAAACAAAAAACGCCATCATTATGTTTCATGGGTACGGAGCTGATGGAAGTGATTTATTTAATTTATCACATGTATTCAAAAAGCATTTTGAAAAGATGGCTTTTTTTTCTCCAAATGCCCCAACGCCTTTATATGGCGGTGGGTATGAATGGTTTTCATTAGATGATTATTTTACAAAACAAAATTTGGATATTGACTATTTAAGTGAATTGCAGCAAAGAGCCAAAAAAATTCTACCTGACACAGAACAATATATTCAGCATATTGAAAAAAAACTTAATCTAAAAAGAAATCAAATTTTTATCGGAGGTTTTTCACAAGGGGGGCTTATTGCAGCTTTAACAACCCTTAACTCTAAAGAAAATTTTGCCGGTCTTATTCTTATGTCCCCTGTACCTGTTGCGTCTATTCCCTATAAAGCGAAAAAAATACCTATCTTATTAACACGAGGGGCACAAGATACGGTTATACCACCAATAGCAGCTAAAATGACAAAACCTATTTTTCAAAATGCCGGCTTTTCAATAACAGAAGATGTTGACCCGCTTTTAGGGCATGGCATCAGCGACAATAATATGTTACATCTTATTAATTTTATTAAAACCCATACAACCAAGTAAAAAACGGAGTAAATCATGGCAAAACCAGAAATTAAAAAAGTCAACATCGCTCAAGCCTATAAACGAATGTGGCCTTTTGTAAAACCATACTGGTTCAGATGTTTACTAGCAACTCTGATTACATTACCTATCGGTGCCTTAGATGCGGTGATAGCCCTTGCATTAAAACCGTTTATGGATACCGTCGTTGTAGAACAAAACGGTGCAACGCCTTTTAACCTGCCCTTATACATTATCCCTATATTTATTATCTTATTTACATTTTTTCAATCCGCTTTAGAGTATGCCTCAGCCTATTTAAGTGCATGGACCGGTGGCAAAATAACACAAGGGATGAAAAAGAAATTATACGAAAAATTACTCGTTTTAGATGCCACATTTTTAGACAGCGTTTCATCCGGTTTAATTGTTACCCGTTTTGATTCAGATGCAAATACCGCCTGTTCCGGTTTATTAAATAATGTTAAAACATTTACAACACGTATTTTTTCATCCATTACATTAATCGGTGTATTACTCTACACTTCATGGCAATTAGCCATCATTGCCATTTTGGTTTTAGGATTTGCACTTTATCCTGTTACAAAGATCCGAAAACGCATCAAACAAATCGTTGCTCAAAGTGTTATCGTAAACGGACAAGTTTTAACCGCGTTCAATGAAACATATGCCGGTAGCAAAACCATAAAATCATATAACTTACACAACCATCAACGTAAAAAGTTTTTTGATATTTTAACACAAAGTTTTAAATTAACCATAAAAAACACTCAAAGAACGGCATGGCTTTCTCCAGTTATGCATATGATTATCGCTATTGGAATGGCAGGAGCTATTTGGTATGGCAGTTATTTAATTAAGAGCAAAACCATCACTGCCGGTGATTTTGTTGCCTTTATTACAGCCATGTTAATGCTCTATACCCCCATTAAAAACATCGGCAAAAACTTTAATGCCGTACAATTATCCTTAATGGCTATTGAACGTGTTTTTGAAATGATTGACATGCCTGTTCAAATTAAAGAAGAAGAGGATTTATCCTCTATGCAGCCACTTAAAAATGAGATTATTTTTAAAAACGTTAATTTTTCTTATACACCTGAAAAACAAGTTCTCAAGAATGTAAACATAACCATTAAAAGAGGTCAAACCATTGCTTTAGTCGGTAACTCAGGTGGGGGGAAAACAACCGTTGCCAGCCTTATTCCCAGATTCTATGATGTTACTGATGGCAGCATTCAAATTGACGGCATTGATATTAAAAACATCAAATTATCTTCTCTTCGTGAGCAAATAGCTGTTGTTTTTCAAGATAACTTTCTATTCAGTGGCACAATTTTAGACAATATATTATTAGGTAAACCAAACGCTTCCCAATCAGAAATAGACAGAGCCGTTAAAATGGCTTGTTTAGAAGATTTTGTTAATTCTATTGAAAAGGGATTAAACACTGAAATCGGCGAACGGGGCGTTTTGCTTTCCGGTGGACAAAAGCAGCGTATTGCTATCGCGAGAGCATTTTTAAAGAATGCACCCATTGTTATTTTAGATGAAGCAACCTCTGCCCTTGATAACAAATCTGAAGCAATTGTGCAACAAGCCATTGATAACTTAATGAAAGATAGAACCGTTATTGTTATTGCTCACAGATTATCAACCGTTCAAAATGCTGATAAAATTTTTGTTATTAATTCAGGCGAAATTGTAGAAGAAGGCTCTCATCAAGACTTACTTCAAAAACAAGGTGCCTATTACACTCTTTATCAAGCACAATTTAAGCACAAAATGTAACAGGAGGGGAAATGTATTACAGTTTATTTGAAGTTTTCTCAATCGGTATCGGACCATCCAGTTCACACACCGTCGGACCGATGAAAGCCGCCAAACGATTTGCAGATAACTTGATAGAAAAAAACAAACTCTCTGACGTTTCAAAAATAAAAGTACATTTATACGGTTCTTTAGCCTTAACCGGAGTCGGACACGGAACTCTTAATGCTGTTGTCTATGGCTTAGCCGGATATGAAGCGGAACATCTTGATTTAACACAGCATCCCTTAGAAAAAATAAAGCAATCTCACCAACTACTTCTCGCCGGTCAAAAGACGATTGCTTTTGATTTTGATACTGACATTATTTTAGAAAAAGAAACTTTTTTAAAGGAACATTCTAACGGATTAAAATTCACCGCCCTTACAGATAAGGACTCATGCGTGTTAGAAGAGGTTTATTTTTCTGTCGGTGGTGGAACCATCGCCCGCAGTGATGAAATTCATAACCGAATCGCCAGAAAAGAATTTAATATCCCCTATCCTTTTGAAACTTGCAGTGAATTGATAGAATTAACACAAAAACATAATCTCACGATTGATCAAATCGTTATGCAAAATGAAGAGACTATCCGCCCATTTAAAGAAATACGTGCCGGCATGTATCAAATTCATCAGATTATGCAAGAATCTATTGATGCCGGCATTTCAAATACCGGCATACTCCCCGGCGGATTAAATATTAAACGCAGAGCTCCTCAAATATACAAAAGACTGGAAGAAAAATTTCATCAAAATGATATGGACCCTTTAATGGTTGTAGATTGGATTAATTTATGGGCTTTTGCCGTTGCGGAAGAAAATGCCTGTGGTGGTAAAATTGTAACAGCACCAACCATGGGATCAGCAGGCATTATACCGGCCGTTATGCGTTATTATCAGCGATTTGCCGCACCCAAATCACCTTTTCAAGTAGAAATCGGAAACGGCATCTTTTTATTGACCGCCTCTGCCATTTGCTCTTTATATAGAACAAATGCCTCTATTTCAGGAGCTGAAGTCGGTTGTCAAGGAGAAGTTGGCGTTGCCTGTTCTATGGCAGCTGCCGGACTAACAGCCGCCATGGGCGGTAATCCCAAACAGATTGAAAATGCGGCAGAAATAGCAATGGAACATAACCTTGGCCTTACTTGCGATCCAATAGCCGGCCTTGTACAAATACCCTGTATTGAAAGAAATGCCATGGGAGCTATCAAAGCCGTTAATGCAGCCCGACTCGCCCTGAGAGGGTCCGGTGAACATCTTGTCAGCCTTGATAGCGTTATCAAAACCATGTATGAAACCGGCAAACACCTAAATACCATGTATAAAGAAACTTCTCTCGGTGGCTTAGCCGTTAACGCCCTTACCTGTTAAAAGATAGACTTGCCCTCTGGCAGTGTGCATCACCTGTGGATTTAAAATACAGACACAGTTTTAAGCAACCAGATGGTGGTAAATCACCCGGCGTCGTGTGCAAGAGCGTACATAAGCTGGGTGATTTACCGCCAGATATTGCTTAAAATTTCCATTCTAAGCGGAGCATACCCG
>CALCTR010000007.1 GCA_937906925.1 uncultured Alphaproteobacteria bacterium | reverse complement strand
CATTAAAATGGTAAATCCCAAAATTATTGCTCGTTCCGACGAACTTGTTTTGCATAACGAAGGTTGCCTTTCTATCCCTCGCGAATACGCCGATGTTGAAAGACATGCCGAAGTAACAGTTGAATATTTAGATGAAAACGGCGTTTTAAAACAACGCAAAGCTGATGGTCTTTTGGCCATTGCCGTACAACATGAATTAGACCATTTAGAAGGAATTCTTTTTATTGACCATTTATCCCCTCTTAAACGCAAAATGCTCGTCAAACATCTGGAAAAAAGACGGAGAAAACAAGCAAGAGAAGCACAAGCATTATCCGTTAAGGAAAACTAAGGAGTAAACAATATGAAAGTTATTTTTATGGGAACACCTGATTTTTCTGTACCGGCATTAGAAGCACTTTCTCAACATCATGAAGTTATCTGTGTTTATACACAACCGCCCAGACCCGCCGGCAGAGGAAATAAACTTTTAGAATCCCCCGTCCATAAAAAAGCCAACGAATTAGGCATTCCGGTTAAAACACCGATATCGCTAAAAAAGACTGAAGTCATAGAAGAATTTAAATCATTAAATGCTGATATTGCCATTGTTTGTGCTTATGGTCTTATTTTACCAAAAGGTGTTTTAGAGGCTCCCAAAAAAGGTTGTATCAATATTCATGCCTCCTTATTACCCAGATGGCGTGGTGCCGCCCCCATTCAAAGAGCTATAGAGGCTGGGGATAAACAAAGCGGTGTTACTATTATGCAAATGGATACCGGTTTAGACACGGGCGATATGTTATTAAAAGGTGTCGTTCCCATTACCGAAAATACCTCCGCCCAAGTTTTGCATGATGCTCTAGCAGAACAAGGTGCCTCACTTATTTTAAAAGTATTAGAAGAAATGCCTGCGCCAAAAAAACAACCAGATACAGGTATTACTTATGCTGAAAAAATACAAAAAGCAGAGGCATTGATTGATTGGCATTTACCGGCGGAAAAAATTAAAAATAAAATTATGGCCTTTAACCCTTATCCGGCTGCTTATTTTATTTTTAACGGTGAAAGAATTAAAGTTTTTACTGCAAAAACAGAAAACTTCTCCGGTACTCAAAAAGCCGGAACCGTATTGGATGACAAGCTCTTAATTGCTTGTGGCGACAATACAGCTCTTCGCTTGACAGAGTTACAACGAGAAGGAAAGAAAAAGATGTCCGCCCAAGACTTTTTAAAAGGATTTGAATTAGAAAAAGGTCAAAATATTGCGTTATAAATTATTGATAGCATATGACGGAACCTCCTTTTGCGGATGGCAAAGACAAAAAGACGGCATTTCCGTTCAGCAAGTTTTAGAAGATGCATTAAAAATCTGTTTGCGAGAAGAGATAACTCTTTTTGGTTCCGGCAGAACAGATGCTGGCGTTCATGCTGTCGGGCAGGTTGCTCACTTTGATGCAACAACAGAGATAAAGCCGCTAAAGCTAAGAGAATCACTTAATGCTCTGGTCAGACCATACCCTATTTGCATTAAATCTGTTGAAATAACAACAAACACCTTTCATGCTCGGTTTGACGCAAAAAAAAGAACATATATATATAGGATTTTCAACGCACCATATCCCCCCGTGCTACTAAAAAATAAAGTTTGGTGGATTCGCCATTCTTTAGATATGGACCAAATGCAACAAGCTGCTAACTTACTTATCGGGAAACACGACTTTTCAACATTTAGAGCATCAGAATGTCAGGCTAAAAGCCCCGTTAAAACCATTGATGATATTTCATTTTACAAAGATAAAGAAGAAATCATTATGCAGATACAGGCTCGTTCTTTCTTGCATCATCAAGTCAGAAACATTATCGGTACGCTTTCACTCATCGGCATGAAAAAATGGGATATTGCTGATTTTGAGTCAGCCTTTAAAGCGTGCGACAGAACAAAAGGCGGGCCAACCGCTCCACCTGACGGATTGTATTTTATGGATGTTGAATATTAAATTTTTTATTTTTCCATCTTAATTTATATTGATTTTAAAAGCTAAAAATCATATATTGGATGGTATGAATATTTTTTTGTGGCCCTTATCATTTTTATTTCTTTTGTTGCCATTTATTATTTATTTTTTCTTACCGGCAAAAAAAGAAAACACTAACGTTGCAGCACTGAAAGTTCCTTTTTTTAGAAAAATTCAGGCATATGGTATCATCCAATCTGATACATCAACGAGAATGGGAATAAAAATTCTTTTAACCCTTTCATGGATTTTATTTGTTGTTGCTGCAGCCAGACCCGTTTTGTACTCAGATACAAGTGCTTATCCTTTACATGCCAGAAATATTGTTCTATCATTAGATGTTTCAGAATCAATGAGTGAGGAAGATTTTTTACAAGAAAATAAACCTGTTTCCAGATTAAATACTGTTAAAAATGTTGTAAATGATTTTTTAACTAAACGTAAAGAAGACAATATCGGTTTGGTTTTATTCGGAAATGAGGCTTATACGTACGCACCACTCTCTTATGACAAAGAAACGCTTAAAAGTTTATTAGATGAAATCGGTCTTGGCATTGCCGGCAAAATGACCGCTCTTGGCGACGGTTTGGCTTTAGGGGTTCAAACAGCTCTTAAAGTTCCCGCCAAAAGCCGAATTGTTATCTTGCTTTCTGACGGATATGCCAACACTGGTGTTATATCCGTTAATCAGGCTATTAATCTCGCTCAAAAAAATAATGTTAAAGTTTATACTGTCGGTGTAGGAGCAAAAGAAACAGAATTTATCGGACCATTCGGTATGCGTATACCGGCACCAACCACATTAGATGAGAGAACTTTAAAAACCATTGCAAATAAAACAGGTGGAAAATATTTTTTAGCCCAATCTACCGAGGAATTAAAAGAAATTTATAAAATAATCAATCTATTAGAGACAGAAAAAACAAAAGAATACACTTTTAGACCCAGAAAAGAGCTCTTCTATATCCCCTTGTTTTTCGGAATGCTTTTCTTGTTGATAGCACTTATTAAAAGGAGACAATTATGATTTTTTTAAGACCGTGGTTCTTAATTCTTATCTTATTGTTACCCTTGTTATATTATAGCAAAAAAAAATGGGGGTATAAAAATCCATGGAAAAAATTTATCAATCCGGAATTTATACCATTTTTAATGGTCTTTAAATCTGAAGGGAAAGCACACAAACACTCATTTTTATGGGTAGCTATTCTGTGGTCTTTACTTACAATAGCACTTGCCGGTCCCGCTTGGCAAAAAATGCCGACAGATACCGGCAAAAATATTGCGGGAACCGTTTTAATTGCCGATTTAAACAGTGTAAATCAAACGACATTACCTCAACTTAAAATAAAACTATCTGAACTACTAAAAAAACTAAACGGTGAACAAGTCGGATTAGTTCTTTATGACAAAAAAGGGTACATAGCCTTACCAATGACGGAAGATTTAGAAATTATACAGGAAATGATACCGGCTTTAAACCCTACTGTTTTACCCGATTTTGGCAACCACCCGGAAGAAGGCTTTAAAAAAGCTATAGAATTATTTCAAAATAACAAACTACAAACGGGACGAATCCTCTTTTTAACAGGAGGTATTCCCTCTGTAGATAATGCACGTCAAGTTTTAAAAAATTCAAACTATAAAGTTGGGATTTTAGGTCTGGGATTTCCCAACAAAAAAATGCCCGTTTTAGATTCTTTTGGTACATTTCAACGCGATGAAAAGGGAAATCCCATTCTCGTTTCACCAGATAAATCAATCTTGGAAAAATTAGGACACTTTACCTTTTGGACACCCGACAATCAAGATATTGAAACACTTTTAAATCAAACAAAAACGCAACCTGTTTCTTCTTTTTTTTCGCAAGCAAAAAACAATCTTTTAAAAGTTGATACACATAAAGATATGGGCGTTTATTTGCTGATTCTATTATTACCATTTGTCGCATTGTTTTTCAGAAAAGGTGTTTTTGTTTTACTTATTATTCTTATTTATACAGAACCGGCAACAGCAAATCCCTGGCTTAGAGAAGATCAAATTCTACATAAAACAAATCAAAAAGCCATTCAAGCTTACCAAAAAAAAGATTATCTTTCTGCTCTTGCAGGATTTCAAAACGATTCATCTTTAACAGGCCTTTATAATCAAGGAAATGCACAAGCACATCTTGGTAATTTTGATGAAGCTATTCAGCTTTACACAAATGTTTTAAAGCAAAATCCACAACATAAAGAAGCTAAATTTAATAAAGATTATCTTGAAAAAATAATGAAAGAAAAAAACAATCCTCAAAATCAGAATCAAGATAAAAATGACAAATCAGAACAAGAAAAAGAAAACAGCACCTCTAAAAAAAATGATTTGGATAACTCTCAAAATCAATCTGATACAGAACAAGATAAAAACCCGAAACAATCTGATAGTCAGAATAACAATAACTTAAATACCTCTTCTCAAAATAATTCAGATGAAAAAGAATCTCAATCTGAAAATCAAAAAAATTCCACTGAAGAAGAAAAACAAAATCAGGAAGAACAAATTTATCCCCCCAAAGAAAACTCACAAGAAAATACCAACAAACAAAGTCAAAATAAAGAGAAAAAAAGTGCTTCAAGCATAGAAACAGAACACCCCAATCAACAAGAAAAAAAGGCTTCAGAATTTGATCAAGAAACACAAGAAATTTTTAATAAACTAAAAAAAGACCCATCTAGATTACTAAAATATAGATTATACGAACAAATGAGGAGAACACTCTAATGTTTAACAAAAAAGCCACCTGTCTTTTTATAAGCACCTTAATTCTTTCAAACCCCTCCATAGGCAAAGTAAGTGCCAGTCTTTCTCAAAATGAAATCGCTTACGGCAACGGTGTTTCCCTTATTTTTGAATCAGATAACGAAATAATAGATTTGCCTGATTTATCGCCGCTTGAACAGTTGGTTAAAATACAAGGAAAAAGTCAATCTAGTCGTGTCCAAGTTATAAACGGTAATGTTTCAAAATCTTATCAAATTGCTTTTCAGATTTTCCCTTTAAAAAAAGGAGAAATTCAAATAGGTCCTTTTGATATTTTAGGTGAAAAGACAGAGCCTCTTGTATTAAAGGTAAACGAGAATGTTGCTCAATCAAAAGCGGAAATCCCATCGCAAGAGACTCCTAAAGAAACACCCCAGATAAGTTTTGAAACAACCTTAATAAATCCCCGCATATATGAAGGAGAATTATCTATTTATCAAGCAATGATTTATGATGATATTTCTCTTCAAGACGCCGAACTGAATATGCCGAATATAAACGGACTTAACATTTCAGTTATTGATGCCGATAAAATTTCCAAAGTGATTAAAGACGACAAATCCGTTCGCCTATTTAAAAGATTTTTCACCGTAACGCCGACAAAAGAAGGTGTTTATACCATTAAACCCGCCACTCTTACAGGTTACATTTTGGATAAAACACCTCAAAAATCTACTGATTTTATGGGCGACTTTTTTAACTTGCCGTTTGAAATGGCTTTTCATTCAAGAAAAAGTAAACCTGTTTATTTTCAATCAAACGAAAACGAGTTAATAGTTTTAAAAAAACCAACAGACTGGCAAGGCTGGTGGCTACCCTCTCAAAAAGCAACACTTAGCGAAGAATACAAGATTCCCCCAAAAATCAGAATCGGTGATATAATTGAACGGCGAATCACACTCACGGCAAAAAATGTAGATGTAGCAAAATTACCACCGTTTTATCATCCCCAAACAGATGACTTAAGCAGTTTTTCAAATCCGGAAGAACGCTTTTCATCATTTAAAGATGATGCCATTATCAGTCAAAGTGTACAAACATTTATTTTGGCCCCACAAAAAGAGGGAAAAGTCATCATTCCAGCTGTTGAAGTTAAATATTTTAATACCCAAACAAATAAAAGTGAAACATTAACCTTACCGGAAAAAGAAATATTTGTTGAAAAATCAAATGTTTTGCCAACATCAACAACAAAAGAAACACCACCACCATCTCCTATAAAAGAGACCCCTACTGATAATACAGACTTAGTTTTAAAAAAAAACAATATAAATAACACAGGTGTATACTTAATACTAATAGCCGGTTTTATAATGATTTTTTCACTTTTATCCGCCTATTTTTATAAAAAGAAAGCAAAAAAAATAACACTCATAGAAAAAACAGAAAAAAAACAAAGAAATAAAAAAAAGAAAAAACCTCTGCCTGATTTATATCCTTTTTAAACAAAATAAAAAAAACTCTTGACTTTTATATCAAAATAATGTAAAAGGTTCTAACAGTTTTATTTTTTAGTAAGAAAGGATAGTACAATGGCAAAAAGATGCCTCGTTTCAGATAAAGGTGTTCAAACGGGTAACAATGTCAGTAAGTCAAACCGCAAAACGCGTCGTCGCTTTTTGCCGAATTTACAAAACATTGCTTTTTACAGCGAGATTTTAGAACAACAAATTACTCTTAAAGTTTCAACACAAGGTTTAAGAACTATTGAAAAGAACGGTGGATTAGATTTATATTTATTAAATACACCGGTTTCAAAGTTATCAGCTGAATCTAAAAAATTACGTGAACGTATTGAAGGTGCAAAAGCAAAAAAAGCCGCTAACGCAACAGCGTAATTTTAGAAACACACAAATAAGAAGAGGCGTTGATTTTTTCAACGTCTTTTTTTATTTTTTAAATACTCAACAAACACAAAAAACCATATGTTTTTCAAAAAGATATCTCCATTTATTGCAAAAAACAAAATTATGCTACACTTGAAAAAATAGCGACATATTTTAGAAGGACCAATATGACAGTATCAACAGAAAATGAAAAACACAAAAGAGGGCTTGAACTTATTATTGCTATTAAATCTGACGATATTAAAACAGCACTTCAATTAATCAAACAAGGAGCTGATATTCATGCAGAAAATAAAAAAGGGAAATCACCTCTAGATTTATTACATCAGAAAATTCTAGACCTTAAATTTTTAAGAGACCCTAACATATCTAAATTTCAAGAACTTCTTAAATTAGTAAAGGAAAAATTAGAAAATACAAACAATAATAACAACACTCAAGATGCTGATCCCACAAGTTTAAAAAATATAGATGAGCTATCAGAACACGACCAAAATAACACTACAAACAACGCTATAGAAAATCAATCTAGCGGATTAAAAATTCTTTATAATAATGCTCAATTATTTAATAATAATTCAAATGATGTAGAAAAAACAAACAGAGATTTTTCAAGATAGGTGCACCGAATAACCGGCAATACAACAAAGTAATTATACAAAAAAGCCATCTTTTACGATGGCTTTTTTAACAGATTATTTCTCCCCCAACTGTTTTAAAATATACTTATAATGATCATGTAATTTTTTGAACATTTTTTCAGCCTCTTTATCCCCGTGATTCGTATCCGGATGATATTTTTTTGCCAATTTTTTATATTGTTTTTTAACCTCAGATATTTTAAGAGGAAATGAAACTTCTAAAAATGAGGCAGCTTCAGCCAACTTCCCATGAACAGGAGCCTCTTTCACGGGCGGATTATGCTTACCATCCATACCAAGCCCTAAATCCTCAAACACCCCGAAACCATCTCTCACAGAACCTGCCCCATATGTTTTAAACTGACCCAAACGCCAAGTCGGACGTTGCCAAGTTGTATCATTTTGGATATGCATTTCTATTTCTTCACTGGAAAGCCCTTGATAAAAATTCCAATTTTTATTATACTCTTTCACATGTTTTAAACAAAACCAAAAATAATCATTCAAAAGACGATTCTTTGGTGCTTTGTACTTTCCGCACTCTTCACATCCCGGAAAATCGCATTTTTTTGTTAGATCCGCCTCTTTTTTCAACATAATTTTAACCTTTTTTACATTTTTTTTGTGTTTTTTTCATTTTTTATGTATTTATCTATTGAAATTATCAACTTTTACGCGTATATTACATATGAAAAATTTAGTACAACCATTTAAGTAGAGATTATACTCTATTTTTTAACAAAATAAAAGGATAAAAAAATGTTGGTGTGCAAAAATGTCATCGTCAATGGTCGCAGAACAAGTATGAGATTGGACAGAGAAACATGGACCTCTCTGACAGATATTTGTTTAAGAGAAAAAATTTCAATTCACGAGCTTTGCTCAAAAATTGACCGTATCAGGGATAAATCCGGTTTATCATCTGCAACCAGATTGTTTGTTCTGACCTATTTTCGTTTTATTTTAAGCAAATACGAAAACGATAAATTTCCTTTGTCGCAGGATTTTAATCCGGAAAAAGTGCTTAGAGTAAAACCATAATCAACAAAAAAACGCACAAATCGTGCGTTTTTTTGTTTTTAAATCATTTTTTTCAAAACACGTATTTTTTTGTGGAAAATGCCTTAAAAATTAAGTATAATACTCTTATTGAATTGTTTTTATAAGGCGTACACATGAAAAATTGGAAAAGAACACTTATTATCGGTCTTGTTTGGGGATATGTTTTTTTTGGATGGTATCTAAAAGCATTCTTTAAAGAAAACTGGAATTTCAACCTTTTTTCTATCGGCGATTGGCAATTTTTAGCTGATGAATTTCAAAAAGGATGGGGTATATCCGAAACAGGTGAATGGGTATTTGTAAGTATTGTTTTATTGATGGGGCCACTCTATCTTTTTGTATGGCGTTGCCTACTTAAAGTCAAATGGATGGAATTATTACACCGTTTTGTTAATAAGCTCATATACTTTTTTACTGGTTCAAAAAATGGCATCAACCGGCCTGTAAAAGTTCAACTTAATAAAAACTCCTCAAAAACAACAAAACCAAAAGCTTTAGAAAGCGGTCTTTTAAGACCTATCAGTAAAGAGAATGATTTAAAAGTTCCTGTTGATGGTATTGCAGCTCAAAAACCGACCACCGCACAAAATCCTTATCAAAGTGGCAATAGCTTTTCTTCTCCAAATACCTCCTTTGGTTCCGCGGGTTACAATAATTCTTTTACCTCAAACAGTGGATTTACACCACCACAGGACTCGCCATTTTTGTCCAATTATGCACCACCGGCCTCAAAACAAGGTTTTTCTATTGCCCCTTCACCACTGGATGAAGATGATTTTGATAAAATATTACTGGAAGATATCAAATTACCACAACGGACACGTCTTGAAGAAGATTTACCATCAATATTGGAAAAAGCAAACTATAGTTTGCTACAAAATGTTAAATTGGGCGATATCAGTATAGATTATTTAGCCATCGGTAATTCTCGGATTATTGCATGTCAAATTGACTCTGAAGAAGGTGATTGGCTTGCAGATGAAGAACGCTTTAACGGTGAAGATCCTTTGTGGTTTTCAGAAAGTTCCCATCGTGTTTCTCCGGTTTTCAGATTGGTAGAACAAATTAAGAAATTTTCAGAACGATTGTCCGTTTGCGGTTTTACAGGGACAGTTGCACCTATTTTCGTTGAAAAAAAAGGCACCATTATCAATGCTGAAGATATGTTAACAACATGGAAAGAATTAGGCATTGCTGTTTGCAGAACCGATATGGGGGGGCCGGATGAATTAAAAAGCTTTACTGAAACAATTGTCGCAGATACCGAACCATCAGAAGAAACAATAGCCATCGTTCACAACGCATTATAGGAGAGAAAAATGGCGTTTAAAAGAGACAGTGCTTACGAAGATCAAACCAAATATGTTTTATGGATGCTTTGGAGTGTTATCGGTGCATTTATAACATTATATGTCATGATGTTGTTGATGATTCCTTTAATTATTTTATTTACTCGCGAACTGTCTATTTTAACATGGGGCGATATTTTAAATTTCTGGAAAATGCACTGGAATAATACAACCGCCTTAATATCTAAATACATTCTTTTTATTAAAGAATTTTCTCGTATTACAGATCCTCATCCTGCAACCTATCTCATATTTGTTCCATTTGTGTCATTTTTTCTTGTACTTATCGGCGGTATTATCAGAAATCCTTATGAATACATGCCTAAAATTTTTGGTGGTGGCCGTATGGCTGAATATGCCGATATTAAAAAGATGAAACTTTTTGACGGCTTTTGTGTTGTTCTCGGTCGTTTTAAAGGTAAATTGATGAAAATGCCGGAGACACTTTCTTGTTTAGTTGTTGCCCCTCCGGGTACCGGTAAAACCGTCGGCGTTGTTATTCCAACCATTTTAGAATCACCAACACTCAGCTTAATTGTTAATGACCCTAAACCGGAACTTTGCTACAACACTACCGCTTATAGAGCAACAATCGGCCCTGTCTTTGTTATTAACTGGGGTGCACAAGATGAGCCGGAAAAAGGCATATTTTTTCCCAGTTGGAATCCGCTTTCTGCCAGCTGTTTACCACCTCTTGGCAGTGATAGAGAAAAGTATATTGACTCCATGGTTGCCGTTTTGGTTGAAGAACCAAAGGGCGGAGCTGATCCACACTGGTCAAAAACAGGTAGAAATGCCATGGCGGGCTTCTTGCAGTTTATCTGTAGCAAATGTGAACGAGCACGTGCTAATGACTATTTTATTAACAAATTAATGGAGGGTAATTTTGATCAAGAAGACGCCAACATTTTGGCAACCTATTATGATGGGATGAATGATCAAAGTGCCCAGCTTGCTTTAGATGCTTTACAAAAAGGAGAATTAACAGCGGATAATTATGCCCCTATCGGTACATGGGAAGGATTACCGGAACAATGGCAGGGAAACGAGCCGTGTATTGCTATGATTTTTGACTGGTTAACCGAATCCCAAATGAAAATTGCTGCAGATATCAAACGCAGATCTGATGAGGGCGACCAAATGGCAATGATGGCCGATCCAATGCGTGATTTATTAGATTTAGCGGTTAAAGAAGCAACTCGTTTTGCCTATGCACACCGATCGGTCGTTGAAATGAACCAATTATCCGGTACTCCGGATAAAGAGCGTGGTTCTATTTTATCAACTGCTTTAACGGGTATTAACATTTTTAAAAACTCGGCTGTTCGTATCAGAACAAAATTCAGTGATTTAACATTTAGAGATTTACGCGGATTACAAGACCCAATCAGTGGTGAAGTTAAACCTGTTTCCGTTTACCTATCCGTCAATCAAGTTGATGCCAGAAGTATGAACGTTATTACCGGTATTTTTGTTGAATTGATGAGTTCGTTCCTTATTTCAAATCCACCGAATTTTGTCGGCACAGATGGTATCAAGTCAGGACCTTATTCCGTATTATTTGTTCTTGACGAGTTCCCTCAAATGCCAAAATTAGCCGCCGTTAAAGACGGTCCGGC
>CALCTR010000006.1 GCA_937906925.1 uncultured Alphaproteobacteria bacterium | reverse complement strand
GATTTTTCATAAGAATATTTATCATGCATGTAGTGAATGATGTTAAGAGCGTTTACATATGTTTCGGCAAGCCAATCCATCATCTTATCAAATTTGCGTTCCAATTCTTCAATTTCTAAGTATTCACCTGTGATTGGGGCAAATTCCGGACCGACTTGAGCCCCGGATTTTTCATCTTTACCACCGTTGATGGCATAAAGAAGTGTTTTAGCCAAGTTGGCACGGGCACCGAAGAATTGCATTTGTTTACCGATACGCATTGGTGAAACACAGCAAGCAATACCGTAATCATCGCCGAAGAAACCGCGCATTAAATCATCATTTTCATATTGAATGGATGATGTATCAATAGATACTTTGGCGCAGAAATCTTTAAAGCCTTGCGGTAAGTGGTTTGACCAAAGAACTGTTAAGTTTGGTTCCGGAGCTGGGCCTAAATTATAAAGGGTATGTAAAATACGGAAAGAGTTCTTTGTAACTAAAGTTCTGCCGTCAATACCCATGCCACCGATTGATTCTGTAACCCATACCGGATCGCCGGAGAATAATTCGTTATATTCCGGTGTTCTTAAGAAACGGACCATACGCAATTTGATAACTAAATCGTCCATCATTTCTTGAGCTTGAGATTCTGTAATGACGCCGTTTTTTATATCTCTGTCAATATAAATATCAAGGAATGTTGAGATACGGCCGATACTCATAGCGGCACCGTTTTGATCTTTAATAGCAGCTAAATAGCCAAAATATGTCCATTGAATGGCCTCTTTAGCATTTGTAGCTGGTTTTGAAATATCAAGACCGTATTCGCTAGCCATTTTCTTCATGTCATTTAACGCTTTGATTTGCTCAGCTAATTCTTCTCTTTCACGAATAACATCAGCTGTCATAGAGCTTAGATTTGTTAAATCTTTTTGAGCGTTTTTGTCTTGAATTAAGCGATCAATACCGTAGAGTGCGATTCTTCTGTAATCACCGATGATACGGCCACGGCCATAAGCATCCGGAAGACCTGTGATGATACCGCTTTTACGGCAAGCACGAATATCTGGTGTATAAGCATCAAAAACACCGTCATTATGTGTTTTTCTGTAAGTTGTGAAAACCTCTGTTACTTTAGGGTCAAGCGGTAGATTATAAGCTTGGCAAGATCCTTCAACCATACGATAACCACCATACGGCATTAAAGCTCTTTTTAACGGGGCATCTGTTTGCAAACCGACAATAACTTCTTCTTCTTTGTTAATGTAGCCGGCTTTATGGGAAGTGATTGAAGAAACAACGCTTGTATCGGCATCTAAAAGGCCATTGTTTTCACGTTCTTTTTTCATAAGCTCAGCAACTGTTTTCCACATTTTTTCTGTACGGGCTGTTGCCGGTGCTAAAAACGAATCGTCTCCTTCATAAGGAGTGTAGTTATTGACAATAAAATCACGCACATTGATTTCATCTTGCCACTTATTGGTTTTAAAGCCTTCCCAAGCTTTTGTTGATGAATTTTCCATAATTTTATCCTTTTTTATGTTATTTCCGACCAAATAAATCCGACAAGGCAGACTTACAAAACTCTTTTTCCCTAAGTTTTTTATAGGTCCGGATTTCTTACGCGCGATATTATCACGAAGTATTTTTTTTTGCAAGAAAAATCTTAAAACAAAACATAATTTTCATTACGCTTTAATTGAAAATAAAATTTTATAGCGTTGTGTTTTTGGTATCACTTAAAGCACGAGAGATTTGTTGTTGTTTATTTGTTCCTTTTGAAATTTTCTCTGCATTTTTAGAAAGGTTTTTTAAAAGAGAGGATTCATCAGAGGACTCTTTTTGGGAGATGTCATCTGGATTTACCGGTACATTATTTTTAGAAATTTGTTGTAAGGGGCTTTTTTTGTTTTGTTTGTTTTTTTGAGCAACGCCATCTATGTAAATTCTTTTTTGTTCACCACGTGGGGTATAATAAGTCCATTCCCCGTTTTTTATAAATTCTTCATCTTTGTAATATCCGCTACCTTCAGCCCGTTTTGTTTTTCCATCAGTATGATAGCATATTTTCGTTCCTTTACCGTCGGCATTTGTGTCGGTAAAGGAGCTTATTGAGCCGTTTTTACGATAACAAGTGGTGGTAACGCCCGCATAATTGCCTTGGGTGTCAGTTTTATGTACTATTTTAAATCTTATTTTAGAGGGATTTTCTCCTTCCGTATAAAATATGTAACTATGGTTTGATTTCTTCAAGCCGGACATTTTTCCGTCGTATGTAAATATTTGCGTTTCATCACCCACTGTTATGGATTTAACTGATCCGGTTTTATGAAGATGAGTGCCTTGTATCGTTTCATATGTTGTTGCATCTTCTTTATCAAAACCGATGACTTTACCTTTTGCATTATAACTTTCAGTTTCATAATATCCTTTAACTAAACGAGTGTTTTCTGTTATTTTTAAGGTTTCTTCATCTTTTTTAAATTGTTCTAAAATTGTTCCGTCATCAGCATATATTGTTGTACCGATTATATCTTCTTTGGAATTTAAATCTATCCAAAGTCCTTGTTCTATTACGTTTGGTTCCCCTTCTTTATCTGTGTAGGCTAAAATCTGTCCTTTTGCTTCACCGATATATGCTTCATTCAGGCAAACAATATCATATTTACCGTTGCCCTTATTTTTTAGATAGAAATATTTATTATTAATGTGCGTTAGTTCTCTTTTTTGTTTATAAACATCTATGATATCACCATAATCTTTATTACTTTTTGCTGATTCGTATCCGATTAATTTTAATTGCTTAGGTGAATAATGTTTGAGCTCCTGAGGAATAAATTTTCCGGTTTTTTTATCTTGGATTTTATCGCCGGTAAAATATTTGTAATTTTTTTTGCCGGTTTTATCTTTATACATATATTGCCCAACTTTTTTACCGGCTGCGTTAGAATACCAGGAAACAGAAGTGCCGTTGGTATACTCTTTTTTGCAATGTTTAAAATCGCCAATTTTTTCTTCGCTATATGTACGTGTTCCATCTTTTAATGGTGGGTTAAAGGTTGTTATTTTTTTTTGAGAAGCGTTTTTTGAATTGACCTGTACGGTTTTTGATTTAAATTTGTCAGACCCAATGCTTTCTTTTGTTTGTTCCACTTTTTTACCATTTCTGTATTTGTTGCTTTCAAGTATATCGGAATAAACTATTTTTTCTTCTTTATTGAGATATCCGTTTTTATACTGACGAATTATCATTGGTTTACCATTAGCGTCATAATATATTTCTTTATTTTCTTTACCGTCAAATCTAGTCTCTGATTTATATAAAAGAGAATGTTTTGAATCGTTTTTATAAACTCTTTCAATATATGCGGCTTTTTGGATATCGTATTTCTTTTCACTTTGAATATTTTGGGAACCGCTAAAATATTTGACGTATGTGCTTGGTGTGCTAACATTTAATGTGTCTGTTAAAAGAGCCTCTTCTGGTGTAAAACCTGTTTTAAAAAAAGGTCGTTTTTTTAAAACGGGATATTTTTTTATCATGATATTTTGCACACGTTCAATCTCTTTTTGTTCGTCCTCATTGATACCTACATCATCAATTTTTTCATTAGATTCACTTTGTTTCATTGCTTGCTTTTTATAATAATCTCTCCATTCTTCAAGAATTACCACATCTTCTGTTGTTAGACGAATATCCAATTCGGAGGCAAATTCCATGGTTTTTGCTCCATTTTCTTGCATCATTAAAGCTATGGTTTCACCTAAAGCTTTTTGAGTGGCTTGTTCTTGAATATAAAGTGTGCGAGCTTGACCTTTTTCTTCAGGAGATAACCCTTCTGCATAGGGTATTTGACTTTCTTTTATTGTTTGATTTAAATTAATGGTATAAATATTTTTTAACTTGTTAAAAATAGGCATATTTATCCCGTCATATTCTGAGGAAATACAAGCACATTCAGCTTCTGATAGTTTATTAGCGGTTATGGAGGCTTCTTTTACATTTTCTGTGAGCCAAAGATTTTCTTTTTGTTGTTGAATATGGCGCATTTCATGTATGACTGTTGAAGGTATCTCATTACCTGTTAACAGATCCTTTCGCCAAGTAATGCATCCGTCCCCCCCTAATCCTAACGCATCAGCTTCTCTTAGGGTTTTCACATCATCTGAAGTTAAAGAGATGGAAAAAACGGCATTTTGTTCTCTGATTAATTGACGAGTTAATGGTGCTTTTTTTGCTGAATCGCGAAACATTTTTCTAATTTGATTTTCCTCTTCTTTACTCACATTTGAAAAATCAACTAAAGAAAAAAATTTATTCCATTCTTCTTCAGTTAACGGATTGAATTTTGAATTTTTTAAAAGTTGTTTTGTCATCTATGTCCTTGTAAATTATATTTGCCTATATTTAGTATACCACAAAATCATATTTTTTTCAAAAAAAAGATGAAAAAGAACAAGATTTGACAAAATTATACCATATAAAAAAGCATTGACAAAATTTTTTCATTGTGATAAAATTTGCTCTCTTTTAGTGAATGAAAGGATTTTTTATGTTTAACGAAGTTTATCAGTCAAAGTTAACCGAACTTGCAGATTTAGTAAAGACTGGGGATAAAGATGCTCTCTTAGCCTCAAATTTACTCCCTGAAATTAAAGAATTATTAGCACAAGGTGCCGATGTTAACCATAAAGATTTATATGGTAATACTTTGTTACATTTGGTGGCTTCACACACTGTTTTTTCTAATCTTTCTCAAGAACAAAGCCGTCAAAATCAGTATGAAAATGTACTTGATGTTCCAACGATTATTTCTTGGTTTAAACCAAATCCTTTTGTTAAGGATAATACGGGACTAACAGCTTCTTTTTTGGCTGCTTATTATGGTAATACAAAAGAACATGCTATGTTACTTTCTTATGAAAATGCGTATTCTGCAGCAAAAATAGGTTTGGCTTTATTGAATATTTCAAAAGTTCAGGTCCATACAAGATATGTTGATCCGCAAAATGGTATTCAAATTAGTGCGGCAGCTGATCAAAAAGAGTTGTTTTTTGAAATGCGTAGACAAATTGACTCTATTTCTAGAGAGCTCAATGCTTAAAAAAGGATGTTAAATGAGTAAATCCTATATTAATCAAAATGATGCAGCAAGAAGTTGTAATTTTAATAAATATTTTGGTTTTAAATGGGTTAAAGATAAAAATATAACATCAAAAGAGATGGGGAAGCTCATGGCTGAATATTTTTTAAAAAATATGTGTTTCGGTTATACTTATTTTAAAAATTCTTCAAGAGCATTAAAATTAGGGCTAGACCCTAATTCCACTGATAAAAATGGTAGAACAGAATAAATGGATTTTGCCAAATACGGCGCTAATATTATGATTGCGTTATATGTTAAATATGGTGCTGACTTAAATGCTGCCGATAATATGGGTAGAACGCCGCTTATGTATGCGACACGTTATGCTCAGCAGATACGGTTAAATTTTTGTTAAAATTAGGTGCTGATGCATAGCAAAGGGATAACGAGGGAATGACTGCTTTTGATATAGTTGATGACATTTTAAGAAATGAGGATTTAAATTTTCAACTTTGGGTTCCTAATAAAGTACAAAAAACAGCTTTAAATGAAATTAAAAATGTTTTGAAAAAAAGTCAGGTAATACCTCTTTGTATATCTAAAAATAACATACAAAAAGATAAGAATAATTTCTCTATTCAAAGAGGATAAAATCCCAAGATATCTTTACTCTTTACAAAAATATTTAATTGTGATAGGATTCTAATCAAAGAGGAGCATAAAAATGAAAATGTTAGATGATGTGAAGATTAGGATTCATTCTTTTGAAAGTGCGGGTACGGTTGATGGGCCCGGTATTCGTTTTGTTGTTTTTATGCAAGGCTGCCCTTTAAGATGTCAGTATTGCCACAATCCCGATACATGGGATTTTAAAGGCGGGCGAGAAATTTCAGGGGCAAATCTTGTTGCAGAAATTTTAAAGTATAAGACTTTTATGCAGTTTTCAAAGGGGGGGGTTACCTTTTCGGGTGGGGAGCCGTTGGTTCAAAAAGAAGCTCTTATCCCTGTTTTTAAAGCTCTTAAGAAGGAGGGGATTCATATAGCGGTTGATACGGCCGGTACGACCAATATAGACAGTATAACTGAGGAGCTTTTATCTCTTGTTGATTTGGTTATGTTGGATGTAAAGCATTTAGACCCTGTTGGGCATAAAAATTTGACCGGTCAAACAAACGAGAGATGTTTTGCTTTTTTGAATTTTCTTCAAGAAAAAGGGGTTAGAACTTGGGTTCGTTGGGTTGTTGTGCCAAATATTAACGACACTGAGGATTATGCGGATAGGTTTGCAAAGTTTATAAAACCCTTTGAAAATGTGGAATTAGTGGAGTTATTGCCTTATCATCAAAGCGGGGTCTATAAATGGAAAGAGTTGGGTATCCCTTATCCGCTTAGTCATATTAAAAATACGCCGACCAGAGAGCAAATTGAAGAATTAGCCTCTTTGCTTGAAAGTCAGTTTATTAAAACGCTGTATTGATTTTGATATTTTTTGTAAGGTGGTTATCGGATTTTATCGGTATAAAAACGACTCTTAAAAAAAGAGCTTAAAAATATGATTGTTGATAAAAAGCACTTGACTTTTAAAAGTTTTTTTTGTAAAATAGCCTCATTCCCTGAGAATGAGGGTGCTGTCAATGGGGCAGAACCACGCTTTAACAATTCGGTTAAAGACTATCGGGGACAA
>CALCTR010000005.1 GCA_937906925.1 uncultured Alphaproteobacteria bacterium | reverse complement strand
AATAAATAAAGGGCTTGATTTTTGTTTTAAAGAGGAGTATAAAATTCTTAAAAGACTAACCAGTTGTTTTTTTTAAGGAGACGGTAATGAAAAAATTAAGTTCTTTGGTTCCTGTTTTAGCTTTGTTAGCAGGCTGTACAAGTTACAATCCGGATATTGATGTAGCTGCTGAACAGCGGGCACAAAACAGAAGTGAAATTCGGGCAGAAATCGGTTGTCAGTTTGCCGATAGTCATGCTGCTTATAGAGAGTGTTTATTAAATACTTATAACAAAAATAAACCCAGAACTTATTGCACAACCACGACTGAAACAGGGGCCTCTGTTGCCGTTGTTTCTGAGGGTGAAGTTTTACCGACCAATGAGGCTATTATGCAACAAGCTGCTATTCGCACCGGTATGGTAACCGTCCAACCGATGCCGGTTGTTGCACCGGCACCGACGGTTATTCCTATCACACCGCAAGAGACAGTTCCTTGCACAACAGCTCCCGGTCAACCTTGTACCTATCAGACAACCGGTGAAGTTTATGAGATGGAAGTTCCGGCCACTCCTTGTGGAGCTGCTGAATGTCCCCCGTTGATGGAAGGTCCTAAAACCGTTACCGTAACCACAACTGAAACCGTAACGGAAAAACCTATTGAAGTTGTTCCCGCTCCAGAACCCCTTCCAGAAAAAACCTGGTGGGAAACCTATCAAGAAGAAAAAGCACCAGAGGCTCCAAAAGTCGTTTGTCCGTGTCCGGATCCGAACGATCCATGCCCACAGTGTAACCCTAAATAAAATTTTATAGGGCAACTAACTATAAAAAATCCCTTCTTATGTAGGTCTATCTACACCGCGAAGGGTTTTTTTATGTTATTTACCTCTCTAAAATTTTATTTCCCCCTTTTTCACACCACGAAACAGGTGTTGATTTTATTCTAGCATTTTTAGTTTTATTTACCACTCCCTTCTTATGTAGGTCTATCTACACTTTGATGGGTTTTTTTATGTTATTTACCTCTCTAAAATTTTATTTCCCCCTTTTTTAAACCACGAAACAGGTGTTGACTTTATTCTAGCATTTTTAGTTTTATTTACCGCACCTTTCTTATGTAGGTCTATCTACACCAAAAAGTGGGATGCTAAAATATTAACCCTTAATTGTAAGTGTGCTGATAAAGTATTTAAATTTGTTTTTAACCGTTAAAAACTGCGGGAGAAAAATCCTTTGTTTTTCAAATTCTTTCAGCATAGGTAAAAATTTTGCAACCCAATCGGAATAGTTTTTATCATTTTTGGGCATTTTAAAAACACATCTAAAAAAACGGTTGGCAATATATTTTTCAAATGTTTTTTGAGTTGGTGTCTCACTGATTTTATCTTTAAACGCAAGGTAAAGTGTTTTTGTTACATAAAGTTCATCTAAAAGGCGTTTATCCGTCATGGGTTTGTGGATGGCGGATGTTTCTCTTGTGCGATAAAAATAAAGTGTCTGCGGAACGTGTACGGCTTTTTTAGACCGGTAGAGTACCTGATAGAGAAAAATTAAATCTTCCCCGACAGAAAATTCAGGCGGAAAAGTTAAATCCTTTAAAACCAAACGCCGATAAAGTTTGGGGCAGGTTGTGGCATCAATACGCGGTTTTTGTCGCAAAATAAAATGATTAAACGGTTTATCAACGGTAGTTGGCTGTGTTGATTGTGTTATCCAATCAGGAGACGTTTCACCGGCAATAAAGCCACAAAAGGCAAAATCAGCCTCTTTTTCATTTTGCAAAGCGTTATAAAGCGTTTCTAAAAACAGGGGAGAAATTTCATCATCACTATCTAAAAAGGCGATGTACTCTCCCGTTGCCAATTCAAGAGCCTTGTTTCTTGTGTTTGAAACACCTTGATTTTGTTGATAAAAGGGGCGAATACGGGCATCTTCTTTTGCCAAAGAGGCCAAGATTTTTGCAGAATTATCACTTGATCCGTCATCAATGGCAATAATTTCAAAATCTTTAAACGTTTGGTTTAAAACCGAGCGAATGGCAGGCGTTAAAAATTCAGCCACATTATAAACGGGAATAATTACAGAAATTTTTGGCATTTGGTACAGCTCCTTAAAAACGGGTTTCATTATGCCTAAATAAGATTGTTTTGTCAAGCAATGATGACCGGCTTTCTTTAAGAGTAGCAAAAAGATATTTTTTTTAAACATATTAAAAAATGCCTTGTTGATATGGATGTATGTTTTTTTGCCCAAAAAGGCCCTTAGCCATTTACAAGGTGTAATTTCAGGTCTATGTGCTTTTTAATTTTGATAAAAGCCATACTTTGGATATCTATGGGAGGTTTAATGGCAAAAATAAAACTTTTGTTTGATGTGGAGCAACTGTCTGTTTCAGGGGGAAGAGGAACGGGCATTGTTAGAGTCTGTGATGAATTGTTACGTGCTTTATTAAAGAAAAAAGAGATAGAGGTCTTTTTTTTAATAACGGGAAAGTCAGGTGATTTTGATGCGTATTTAAAGACTCTCGGAGCTGAAAGTTTAAAATCAAAAATTGTTTATTTACCAAAATTAAAATCCATGACAAAATCATTAAATGTTTGGCAATCTTTAAGAGCTAAAATTTTAACTCGCTTTTATAAAAAAAGGTATTTATCTTGCTTAAATAAATATGATGCCTATTTATCTTTGTTTAGTCCGATTGCCCCTATTGTCTATCAAAGCCGGCTTAAAACATTTATGTTTGTGCATGATTTAATACCGATTTATTATCCGAACGGGTGCGATAAAAAATTTGTTCAAAAATTTACCGGCTGGATAAAAAATGCCCATCCGGATTTGTTTTTTGTGATATCCGAATATACAAAAAGAGATTTAATTCGGTTTAAAAAAGATGAAAATTTGCCAGTTAAAACTGTTTATCTCGGGGCGGATAAAAAGTTTATGCCTAATTTGGATGCAGATAAAAAAGAAGCGGTTAAAGCTAAATACGGTATCAGAACAAAAAAATATTTTTTAGCTGTATCGGAAATAACGGCTCGCAAAAATTTGGTGCATTTATTGCGGGCTTTTAGTCTGTTTTTGACCAAAACGGGGGCAACAGATATCTCGCTTGTTTTAACAGGACCGAAGCGGTTGGGATATGAGGCCTTAACGCAAGAGGTAAACTCTTTGGCTCATTATAAGGATAAAATCAATCAGACGGGATTTGTTTTAGAAAGTGATTTGCCCTTTTTATATCAAGGGGCCAGAGCTTTTATTTATCCAAGTTTATATGAGGGATTCGGATTGCCTGTTTTAGAGGCGATGCAAACAGGAACGCCTGTTATATCGGCTGATAACACCTCTTTACCGGAAGTGGGGGGAGAGGCGGTCTATTATATAACGGCTTTGGATATTGAAGAGACGGCTGAAGCTTTAACTCGTCTTTATCAAGATGATGCTTTGGCAATGCATTTGAAAAAAAAGGGGCTGAAACAGGCACAAAAATTTAGTTGGCAGACGTTTTTTAATCAAGTTGCAGATGAAATTAAACATAGCGTAAAAGGAGAAAAAAATGACTAAAAAAGCACTTATTACAGGTATTACAGGGCAAGATGGGTCTTATTTGGCTGAATTTTTGTTGCAAAAAGGATATGAAGTGCATGGTATTTATAGACGCTGTTCTTTGGATAATTTAAAAAGGATTAACCATTTGACAAAAGATATTACCCTGCATTATGGCGATTTAACGGATTCTTGTAATCTGATTAGCCTTGTCAAAGAGGTGGAACCGGATGAAATTTATAACTTAGGAGCTCAAAGTCATGTTAAAATTTCTTGGGATTGTCCGGAATTTACAGCTCAAACGGATGCTTTGGGAACGCTGAGATTATTAGAGGCTATCAGGATTTTAAATTTGGAAAAAAAGACCCGTTTTTATCAAGCTTCAACCTCTGAGTTGTTTGGCCTTATTCAAGAGCCTATTCAATCAGAAAAAACCCCCTTTTATCCACGCTCGCCTTATGGGGTGGCAAAGCTTTATGCCTATTGGATAACGGTAAATTACAGAGAAAGCTTTGGTATATTTGCCTCTAACGGTATTTTGTTTAATCATGAAAGTAAACGCAGAGGCGATAATTTTGTAACGCGTAAAATTACCAAAACGGCTGCCAGAATTAAAACAGGATTGGCTGATACGTTAAAACTCGGCAATTTAAATGCCAAACGCGATTGGGGTCATGCCTTAGATTATGTAGAAGGGATGTGGCAGATTTTGCAGGCTGATAAAGCGGATGATTTTGTTTTGGCAACGGGTGTAACCACGACTATCCGCACATTTGTGGAAAAAACGTTTAACGCCTTGGATATGGATATTGTATGGCAGGGTGATGGATTAAATGAAAAAGGTATTGATAAAAAAACAGGTCGTGTATTGGTAGAGGTGGACGAGCGTTTTTTCAGACCGGCAGAAGTGGATGTTTTATTAGGTGATGCTTCAAAGGCTAAAGAATTACTGAATTGGCAACCTAAAAACAACTTGGATATGTTGGTATCGGAAATGGTGGCTAATGACTTAAAAGAAGCCCAAAAAGAAAATATTTTAAAAGCGGAGGGATTTAACTAGTGGCAGAAAAAAAATATTTAATCACAGGGGCATTGGGCTTTGTTGCTCCTTATTTTATCGCCTGTTTAAAAAAGCATGAAAAAAATGCTGTGATTTTAGGTGTTGATATCGTGGAGAATGAAACGGATATTGATATCAATTATCTGACGCTTGATTTAACGAATACGGCTCAGGTTGAAAGATTGATAAATGAGTTTCAGCCGGACTATATCGTGCATTTAGCCGGTATGAGTTCTGTTGCCAAAAGTTGGAAAAATCCGGCAGAGTGTGTGCTGACAAATACGACTGCTTTTTTAAATTTGGTTGAAAGTGTCAGAAAATTCAATCTGGAAACACGTATTTTATCTGTTGGTTCGGCAGAAGAATACGGTATTTATGATATACCGGTTAAAGAATATTTTCATCTGCATCCTAAAAATCCTTATTCCGTTGCCAGAGTAGAGCAAGAGTATTTGGCAAAACTTTATGTAGACCATTATGACATGGATATTGTTATGACCCGATCGTTTAATCATATTGGCCCTAAACAAAAAACAACATTTGTTATTCCCTCATTTGTTACCCAGCTTGTGCGGATGAAAGAATTGCAGACTGATAATCGGTTGTATGTCGGCAATACAGAAGTTGTGCGTGATTTTTTAGATGTACGGGATGTTGCTGAGGCTTATTATCAAATTTTAAAACAAGGCGAAAGACGTGAGGTTTATAATGTTTGTTCGGGTGAGGGGATAAAGCTCTTATCCGTTATTAAAATGATTTGTCAAAAGTTGAATGTAGCACCGGAACTGATTGTGGATACAACAAGATTGCGGTCTAATGAAATTATGTATTTGGTGGGGGATAATTCTAAGTTAAAAGAAGAACTGGGTTGGCAAAAAAGTATCCCACTGTCAAAAACAATCTCTGATATGATTGAAAGCGTTGAAAATGATGAAAAAACTGCTCTATATCGGTCACAGTTATCATAATAAAACAAAATCAACCGCTTTTTTAAAAGAGTTGTTTGAAACAATTTATGAGGTGGAAACGCTGGATTTTGACCCTTATGACAATACCTCTTTTGATTTTAAAAAACTAAAAAATCGGGTATATGATGTTGTGGTGATATTTCAAATGATGCCGGATATAAAAAAAATAAAGTCATATATTAAGGCATCGTCTTATGTTTTTTTTCCGATGTATGATGCCTCAGGTGAAGCAGATATTACTTTTTGGTATAAATATAAGGACGTAAAAATCATCAATTTTTCAAAAACACTGCATCAAAAACTTTTGGCGATGGGATTAGATACGCATTATATCCAATATTTTCCAAAGCCGATGGAAAAAGGTGTTAAAGGTAGCCCTAAATCCATTTATTTTTGGCAACGGGTAACAAAAATAAATACGCATCTGGTAGAACGGCTGTTTTTAAATATCGGATATGATAAAATCCATATTCATCGGGCGTTAGACCCGTTACATACGTTTACCATGCCTTCAAAAAAGATGCAAAAAAAAGCAACGTATTCAGAGTGGACAAGCGATAAAGACAAAATAAGACAAGATATTTTAAAAGCCTCTATCTATATAGCTCCGCGTGTTTACGAGGGAATTGGTATGTCTTTTTTAGAAGCAATGGCGATGGGTAGATGTGTTATAGCCCCTGATTTGCCAACGATGAACGAGTATATTAAAAATGGAGTAACGGGGATTTTATATGATATCAATAACATAGAACCGCTTAAAAATTTTGATGCCGTCAGAATTGGAAAAAATGCCCGCCGATTTATTAAAAAAGGGTTTTTAACATGGCAAAAAGAAAAAACAAATATTTTAAAATGGATAGAAGAACCACTGAAGGTGGATACAAAAAAACTGTTAAAAGCAGATTATAAGCTCTCTTATAAACTGTTTAAATTTTTGCCGTTATTTAAAATTGAAAAAAATTTTTTAAACACAAAAATCAAAATTTTCGGCCTGTTGTTTTTGGTGATACAAAATGATTTGAGAGGATAAAAATGCAAAAAATCAATATACTATATGATGGTAGAGTTTTAAAATACGGGCTTGAAAAATCATCTGGCAGAACAGGGATTTATTTTACGGCAAAAAATATTTTAAAAGAAATGCTGAAAGATGAGCGGGTTAATCTCTTTTTATATTTATCTACAGAAGATGTTGTTTTAAAAGACAGGATTTTTTTAAGCCTTGATTTAAAAGAAAATGACATACCCGTTTTGACAAATACGGATGATTTAGGCCAGATTAACGCTTTTTTTGAACCGTTTGAAAAGATACCGGATATTATCAGAACCTATCCCAAAATAAGTTGTTATCATCTCTTATATGATGTGATACCGCTTCTGTTTCCTGAATATTTTGATTCTGCTTTAAAAGAGGGGTGGTTTAAAGAGTTAATCAATTCATTAAATCCGGATGATTTTTATTTTACGATTTCTAAATACACGAAAAGCGATTTTTTAAAATATTTTCCGTTTTTAAAAGCTGATAAAATAGAACCTGTTTTGTTGGCGACAAATTTTGATTATCAGCCGATTGAGGATACAGAATCCCTAAATCAAATTAAAAAGAAATATCAGATTAACAAAACGGATGACTATATTTTATCGCTTTGCTCTTTAGAACCTAGAAAAAATCTTATTCGGGCCGTATCGGCATTTATTAAATTTATCAAAAAACATCAAATTGACAATTTGGTATATGTCTTGGGCGGATGTGCCTGGCCGGCGTTTGAAAAAAAATTTAAAGAGGCTATCCCTGAATTTGAAAGTTATAAAGATAAAATTATTTTTACAGGATATGTGGACGATCGTGATTTAAATCCATTATATAGTCATGCCCAATGGTTTGTATATACATCGTTATACGAGGGATTTGGCATGCCTCCCTTAGAGGCGATGAAATCAGCCTGTCCCGTTATAACAAGTGATAACACCTCTTTACCGGAAGTGGTGGGCGGTATGGGACTGATGATTGATGCAAAAAGTGAACAGGCCCATATCAAAGCCTATGAAACATACTATTTTGATGAGAAGTTTCGCCGTAAAATGGCAGAACAAGGAGCTAAAAGAAGCTCTTTATTTAGCTGGCAAAAAACCGTTCGGCATATTTTAAATCAAATAGAGAAAATTGAAAAACAAAAAAATCAAACGCCTTTAGTCAGTATCATCACACCTGTCTATAATTTGATTAAAAACAATCGCCTGCAATGGTTTAAAGAAAATGTGGCCAGCGTGCAAAAACAAACCTATCAAAATATAGAGCATATTGTGGTGGATAATTTATCAACGGACGGCACGCTGGATATCTTAAAAGAGTATCAAAATAAAGGTCTTATCAGCTATATTTCTGAACCGGATAAAGGAATTTATGATGCCTTAAATAAAGGTATTTTAAAAGCAAAAGGCACGTATGTGGTTTGCCTTAATTCTGATGATGCCTATTTAGATGAAAATGCCGTTTTATATGAAGTGTTAAAGCTAAAAGAGCAAGAAGCTGATGCGGTTTATGCCAATTCCAGATGTGTGCGGGGGCAAAATGATTTTGTAGCCTTTTGGCATGGAAAAAAAACATTTTATCCACCGTTTGGCCAAATACCTAATCATCAAACCTTTATGATAAAAAAAGATGTTTTATTGGAATTGGGGCTTTATAGTTTAAATTATCAGGTGTCGGCAGATAGTCATTTTATCTATAAAATGGTTAAGGCCGGTAAGCGGTTTGTTTTTTTAGATAAAGAAATTGTATTGTATCGTTTTGGCGGTTATTCTGAGCAAAATCAAGAAACGGTTTTAAAAAATCAAGAAGATGCTTTTTTTGAGCTTTTTTCAAGCAAATTAAATCTTTCTAAATCAGAGATACACCTTTTAACAACCGGTGCTTTTTTATCTTTACCGTTTACTGAGGCTCTCTCTTTAGGTATCAAACTTCAAAATCCTTGTTGGCAACAGGAATATTTTACCCGCTTATTTAATTCTTATCAAAATAAAACAGGGCAAACTGAGGTTTTACCCGCTGTTTTACCTGCTCCAAAATCAACAATACATAAACTTAAATTTAATTTATTTAAGGTCATACCGTTATTAAAAATTAAAAAGGAAAATGAAAAGATGAAATATCTGCTTTTTGGGTTTATCCCCATATTTTCACATAAAAGACGCGGACAAAAAAGGCTGTATAAATTATTGGGTCTGCCGTTTTTTAAAATTCGCAAAATCCACTATGGGCGAACAAGTAAATACTACATTTTAAATATCCCCGTATTGCAAATATCTAAAAAGGAGCGTTAAATGCAAACAAACTATCACTTAGGCGAAGAGGGTAAACGCCCTTGGGGTACATGGAAAGTTATCGCCATGGGAAAAGGCTACATCGTTAAAAAAATTATCGTTAATCCTTTGAGTAGTCTTTCTCTTCAACTACATCACCATCGCGGTGAGCATTGGCTAATTGCCAAAGGAACCGCCCATATCACCCTTTCTTCATCCACCTTTGACCTCTCACAAGGTTCCTGTGTTGACATTCCCCCCAAAACCCCTCATCGCATCCAAAATCTAACCCCATCTCCTCTGGAATTTATAGAAATTCAGCTTGGAAAAATTTTAAACGAGGAGGATATTGTGCGGTTTCGTGACAGCTACGGCCGTGAATGAGGGTTTTATGTTGCATCTGTAGCAGAAAAAAATCCCCAATACGTGTTTGTACACGTCGGTTCTTTTTTCTTAACATCTGCTAACCTAAAACCCTCATTTATCCATAGAGGTGTACATCTGTGGCAGAAAAAAAATCCCCAGTACGTGTGTATACGTCGTTTCTTCTGTCTGTAAGTCTAAAACGTTTGTTTTTTTGTAAACTTAATACAAATTTTTGATTAGCGGGATAGTGTTTTTTGTTGTTGTGTTGTTGGCAGAGGGGTGTTTGCTTTTTGGATAAGCTGAGGCTTTACAGTCGGTTTTGTATCATTTGACGTGCATGCTTTTAACCCGCCAGCAAAAGCAAGAAGTAACCCGCCTATCGTGCCAAAATAAATACAGACCCGTTTAAAAAGTTTTTTTAATGACGCCTGATAAGCCTCTTTTTCAAAACCAAGACGCATATTTTCATATTGCTCTAATTGTTGAGCGGTTGCATTTGATGTGTCTACAACAACCTCAAAGGGAAAAAGGTCACTTTTTCTCTCTTTATAGACATAAGAAAACCCGCACGCATCGGCAGCTTTTATTCTGCCGGTATTTTGTGCCAACAATTTTAATGTAATGATATCTTCATTTTTAAACAGGATATAAGCCATTTTTTTCTCCAAAAATATCTTCTTGACTGTAGCATTTTTAAGAGAAAAAGGCAAGAAAAAATAAAAATATTGACTTTTTTATTCTCTTTGCATACCATTATATGGTATTGTTAGTTACTTAAAGGAGTTATTATGTTTTTATCACGATTACAATCGTATTTTTCGCCCCAGACAACGGATGTTTTGCTTCAAAATAAAAATATCTATGTGGATAAAATCTTTTTTGACAGATGCTTAAAAGGCAAGTATCTGCTTAATATGAAATACGGTAAGGTAAAAGTTGGTTCTTTAAAAAGACAAATAGATAAAAAAATATATGACTTGACCCAAAATGATTTATATACATACCTCAAAAATCGCGGGGGGGGTATAAAAAAATACAATCTTTTGAAAGACTTATAAAAAATATTGAAAAAAATGGTTTTGACCCTAAGAGTGTTATTATCTGTAAATATAAGTCCAATTTAATTAAAGACGGACAACACAGAGCCATCTATTTGTTGTGGAAATATGGGGCTGATTATGAAGTTGATACCATCCATATTCAGGTAAAAACAAAACTGTGGCGTTTTAAACTTTTTCCCTGGATGAGAAAATAATTGTTTATTTTTTTATGTTATTTATTGTAATCTTACATTATAAAAAGTTAGTTCCTTTTGAAAAGGATAAAAATGAGAATTGTTAAATTGCAAGGTGGTTTGGGAAATCAGATGTTTCAATATGCTTTTGGGTTTTATTCCATTGGTAAAAATAAAGAAAAAGCAGAGTAAGACAATCATATATGTTTTAGGAATTCCATTGTTTTTTATAAAGGATTAGATATGAATAAAACGGTGTCAGAGGTGAGTAATTGTACAGGATGTGGAGCTTGTTTTAATCTTTGTCCTAAAAGAGCAATTTCTATGCAAAAAGATGATGAAGGGTTTTTATATCCTGTTATTGACAGGTCTAAATGTTGCGACTGTTCTCTTTGTTATATGAGATGTCCGGTGGAAAATCCCTGCTTTAAAAACAAAAAAGATCCTTTGTGTTTGGCTATTGCAGGCTCTGATGAGATAAGAGAAAATAGTTCTTCAGGTGGCGTTTTTGGGTTGTTGGCAGAGTATGTTTTGGATAATGGTGGATATGTTGTCGGTGCAGCATGGGGAGAAGATAATCTTGTTCGCCATATTATTATCAATGATAAAAAAGATCTTTATAAACTTAAAAGTTCTAAATATCTGCAAAGCAACACAAGCGATATTTATATTCGGATAAAAGAATTGTTGGATGAGGACAAAAAGGTCTTTTTTACAGGAACGCCTTGTCAAGTTGCCGGTTTGTATGCCGTTCTTAAAAAAGAATATCCACAATTGTTAACGACTGATATTGTTTGTCATGGTGTTCCTTCCCCAGCGGTATATCAAAAATATATTAAAGAAAATTTTAATCACGAAGGGGAGAAAGTTCTTTATACTAATTTTAGGGATAAAGTAAATGGTTGGACTGCCTCTTTAACTACTACTACCACCACCACTACTACCTATTCTTGTCCTGCAAATAAAGATGATTTTATGCAAGCGTTTTTAAAAAATATGTGCCTGCGTCCCTCCTGTAGTAAGTGTCCGTTTGCTAAAATGCCACGGCAAGGTGATATCACTTTGGGTGATTTTTGGGGTATAAATAAATATTCTAAAAAACTTAATGATAATAAAGGTACCAGCTTGGTTTTGATAAATTCTGTAAAAGGAGAGACATATTTAAAATCAGTACAGCAAAAAACAAAAATCTATAAACAAGTACCATTGAAATTTGGTGTGAAAGGAAATCCATGTTTGGTACGTTCTTCTTACCCGCATGCCGACAGAAGAGGTTTCTTTGACCGTTTAAATTCGTTTAGCCTAAAAGATAATGTTAAAATAACTGAGGGGCAAAAATATGATTGCGGTATTTTAAATTTTTGGTTTGGAAGTAATTTCGGAGCAATGCTTACTTGTTATGGATTGCAAGAAACAATTAAATCCTTTGGCTTGTATCCGCGGGTGATTAATTATATACCACCTCAGTTTTACAAAAAATACAATGGTAGCAAGAGTGAAAGTTTTGCTTTAAAATATTTGTTGTTAACAAAGTTTTGTAAAGATAAAAAAGAGTTGCAAACATTAAATGAAGAAACAGATACATTTATTGTAGGCTCGGATCAAGTGTGGCGTTATCCATATTATCATTCAATCGGTAATAATATTTTTCACTTGAATTTTGCCGCTGCCGATAAAAAGAAAATTGCTTGTGCTGTTAGTTTTGGAGTGGATTTTTTTGAAGGAACGCCTCAAGATACAAAAATAACAAAATATTATGTCAATCAGTTTGATAATATTTCTGTGAGAGAAGATACCGGTGTTGAGCTTTGTAAAAATGTTTTTAATGTTGATGCGACACATATTTTAGATCCTGTTTTTATGGCAGATAAATCTGTTTGGAATAAAATTTTGGAAAAGGCAGATAAAATAGATGAAAGTTTTATAGCTTCTTATGTGTTAGATAAAAGTAAGACGGCATTGTCTTTGTTATCTGTTGCTAAAAATAAATTTGATTTATTAAAATCATTTGATATGGCTGATGGTTCTAAAGGTGAAAATACCAGTGTGGAAAATTGGCTGTGGCGTATTAAAAATGCTAAATTTTTTATAACAGATTCTTTTCATGGTGTTTGTTTTGCGGTTATTTTTAACAAGCCATTTATCGTGCTTGCAAATAAGTCAAGAGGCTATTCTCGCTTTAAATCTTTATTGGCATTGTTAAATCTTGAAGACAGACTTATTCTTGATTTTGATTTAAAAACGGTACAAAATTTGATTGATAAACCAATTGATTATCAAAAGGTTAATCAAATTTTAAATGAGAAAATAATATTGTCAAAAAAATGGTTAAAATCTGCTTTAATGGCACAAAAGAAAAGCCCGGATACTTTATATGATATGGTAGATGCATTGATGGGGGCGATTGAGGAAAAAGAGGAACTTTTGTTTAACGCATTTAAGTATCCGAAATTAAAAAGGAAACTTTTATTTTATAAGATAATGAGTAAACTTGCCAGAGGTAAAAAACGCAAGATTTATAAACAAAAATCAATAGAATTAAAGAGTGTTGTGAAACAAATAAAAAGCAAATTAAAAAAATAAGTTGACAAATAAGTAAAGTTGCTTTATAATATCTCCTGTACTAAGGGATAGTGTTTTGTAATCCTTAGTTTTTTAAAGGGTAAAAGGCGGGTATAATGGTTGCTTTATTAAAAAAGATTATACAGGTAAAAGCACTTGTTTTTTTGATTGTTTTTTTATTTTCATTTAATGTGTTGGCAGGTTCTGATTGCCCCAAAAAAAGAGGGGGCGATTTTGTGTTTGTGGCCTCACAAGGAAATAAAATTGTTTATGATTCCACTCGTTTAGAAAAGCCGGTTTTGCGTTCGCATCGGGTTAAGAATAAAAAAAGAAAACAAACGCTTAATAAACGGGGAACAACCAGTCCTGTTTTTACAAAAACGTGTCGTCGCTGTCAGTGTAAAAATATGCGTTTTGCCCGCCGGAGCTAAGCCATACGAGAGGTCGGGCGTTGGGGAGTGCGGGTGTTTTAATATGTTTTTGCCTGTTATCGGCCAATTTTTTATCATCCTATATCTGGTGGGCTGAATGCTCTATAAAAATAATTAACTGGCTTATTTGTCAATAAAACACAAATCCGACAAAAAATCAGCTTGATTTTTGTTTAACTTTTGAGTATGCTAGACGTATTAAAAGAAAGGATTTTTATATGCAAAAATATATCACAACACCTATTTATTATACAAATGGTGCCCCGCATATCGGGCATGCTTATACAACGATTTTGGCTGATGTATTTAAAAAGATTGAACAAGTTAAGGGTAATGATGTGTTCTTTTCTACCGGTACGGATGAACATGGGCAAAAAAATCAACACTCTTGTGAAGCTTCCGGCTTGTCGGCGGATGAATTTTTAACCAGACAAAGTCAGCTTTTTAAAGATTTGTTTAACCGGATGGATATTGATTATGACTTTTTTGTCAGAACTACCGGTGAATCGCACAAAAAGGTTGTTCGCAATGTATTACAGGATTTATATGATCGTGGTTTGATTATTAAAAAATCGTATGAGGGGCTTTATTGTGAAGGGTGTGAGCAGTTTAAAAAGAAATGTGATTTAACGGAGGATGGTTTGTGTCCGGATCACCAAAAAGCACCTAAAGTTATTTCTGAAGAAAACTATTTCTTCCGTTTAGAGCCATATCGTCAATGGTTGAAAGATTATATCAATCTGCATCCGGATTGGATTACCCCGCAAAATTATGCCAAAGAAGTTTTAGGTATGCTGGAAGAGCCGTTGGATGATTTGTGTATTTCTCGCCCGAAAGACAGAGTCTGGCTCGGTATTGAGTTGCCGTTTGACAAAGATTTTGTTACCTATATTTGGTTTGATGCATTGATTAACTATATTTCAACCTTAAATTATGGGGAAAATCCGGATTTTGATGCCTTTTGGAAAAATTCTTATCATTTGTTGGCTAAGGATATTCTAAAACCGCACTGTATTTATTGGCCGATTATGTTAAAGGCTATCGGTATTGAGCCGGTCGGCAACTGCATTGTCCATGGATATTGGATTGGTGAGGGCGGTGTTAAAATGTCTAAGTCTTTAGGCAATGTTGTTGACCCGAATGAAGTGATTGATATTATGGGGGTAGAGCCCTTGCGTTTTTATTTGATTAACAATATGAGCGTTTCAAGCGATTCCCCGATTAGCATTTCTTTATTAAGACAAGGGTATAAACAGTTGGCTAATAATTTGGGTAACCTGCAAATGCGTGTGCTGAAAATGGTGGATAAAAACCTTTTGGGTCAGGTACCTGCATCTGTAGCGTTAAAGGCAGAAGACACAGCTCTTTTAACAGGGATTGCCAATTCTTTTAAAGCTGTTTATCAAAAAGATTTAACCCTTGAAACCGCTATTTCTTTAGCGGATGAGATTATGAAAGCTTGTACGGCCGTTAACGGCTATTTTGCTGCCAATGCTCCTTGGGTTTTAGCTAAAGATGAAACACAAAAAGACCGTTTTAATGAGGTTGTTTATACCACGATGGATGCTTTGCGTTTAATCGCAATGGCATTATATCCGCTGATGCCAAAAACGGCAAAAGCTATTTTAACCTCTTTAGGCTTAGAGGCAGAAAGTATCAAAGCTGATTTTGAGGGGGCAAAACTGCCGGCCGGTAAAATCAGTGTGCCGGAACCGTTATTTCCGTTTTTGCCTGAGTAACAAGCACGCACAAAGAAAAAAGGTGGTCAATTTAAACTGGCCGCCTTTTTTAATAGGGTTATTTGATAAATTGCAGAGCCTCTTCAGGGTAGATTTTGTTTTTACCGTCAATTTCTATAAATTCACTAAAGCATCCTTCAAATTCAGGTTCAAGTAAAGGAATTTTATCTTTTGCCATATCAGCATCTGATAATTTAGCGTGAAAAACAATAGCAATTTCATGTCCTTTTTTGCCATTAAATTCAAATAGGTTTTCAACAACACCTAATTTTTCACCCACAATAATGTCTATGCCGTTTTCTTCTTTAAACTCACGAACAAGCGTATCTTCAGCTTTTTCGTAAAAATCAATTCCACCACCTGGTAATCTATAAAACCACTCCTGTTTTTTGCTGTCATAACCTTTATTTGCCAGTACCTTGTTGCCTTTTGTAATCAAGGCAATAGCTAATGGGCGAATTTTACCATCGTGGCGTTCTTTTGTTTTAATCCAAACACGGTGATTTTTGTGGTTCTCTGTTTCAGAGGGTTCTATTTCTCGTCCGCCCATTTTAAGCATCACTTTGTGTATGGTTTTGTAGGAGGGTATATTATCTGCGTGGCAAGTTATTAAAACTTCTGCCAGACCTAATTTTAGAGCTTCTGACAAGCATAGTAAAAGACCTTGAGTAGCGTATCCTTGTCTTAATTTTGAAGGTCTAATTTGATAGGCGATATGCCCGCCGGTTTGTTTGAGAGCTTCGGTTAACGTATGACGCAACACAAAGGTGCCGATATATTCTTCATCTTCCACAAGCCAAAAGGTTGTCATTAAGACATGGTCCGGTTTTAAATCAATGCCGTTCTCTTCTTTATAAAGATGATAGAAATAACTGTTGGGATTATCTTGTAACAGGCCAATCATCTTGGCAATAGGGCGTATCATTTGAAAGGCTGTTTTATCTGTCTGATATTCCTGTAAGGCATTTAAAACAGAAGGTAAATATTTTGAAGCGGGCTTAACTAATTTTAACATTTTATATCCTATTTGCCTTTGTATATTAGTTATCAAATTATAAAATTGTTTGATGAAATCGGTGTTTTTTATTATTTAAAACAAGTTTTTTATCCATATCGTCGTAAGGCTTCCAGTGCCAAGCCGGAACCGACAGAGGCATAGGTGCTGATTTTCCTGACTTGAGCGTTCGGGCAGAGGGCTTGTATATCTTTAGAAATTTGGGGGATAAGGCTGGTACCGCCCGTAAAAATAATGTTTTGAATTTTATCGGCGTTAATACCGGCATTTTTAATGGTTTCAGCCGCTTTGGAAATGATTTTTTCTCTGGGTTTTTCGGTAGCGTTTAAAAAATCCTCTTTTGTTACAGGTAGGTAAAACTCTTTTTCAATTTCAGATAAATCCATTGTGGTCTGATTTTGTTTAGAAAGGGCGATTTTGGTTTTTTCAACCGCAAAAAGCATATAATGACCTTGTCCGTTTTTAATCAGAGAAACATATTTTTCAAACAGTTCCGGTTTTTTAACGTCTTGTAACATTTTTTCACATTGATCAATATAGGCGTCATTATAGAGCTTGATAATCTGATGCCACTCACAAATACCGGTAAAGTAAGTGTAGGGAATGGGTAGGCCGTTTTTGCGTTCGGTGTTTTTACCAAAATAGGGCATAACACGATTGTAGGCTAAAGCTTTATCTAAATCCATACCGGCAGTGTGAACACTGTCATTGGATAAAATATCAGCACTTCTGTCAGATTTTGCAGCACCGTTTGGCGTGATGCGAATGACGGAAAAGTCAGAGGTACCACCCCCTAAGTCGGCAATCAAAGTTAATTCTTCTGCCTGAACGCTTTGCTCATAGTGCAATGCGGCCGCAATTGGCTCGTACTGAAAGCTGACTTGTTTAAATCCTAAATCATGGCAGATTTTTTCAAGGCATCGTTCGGCTGCTTTATCTTCTATGGCGTCATCACTAAAATGAACAGGGCGACCGATAACCGCTGAGTCAATTTCTGTTTTGATTTGTGCTTCTGCGTCTGATTTTAGATGATGTAAAAATTCTTTAATCAATCGGGAAAAAGAATAAAAACTGTCATAAATATAAGTTCCCTCGCGTTCCGTTCTGGCTCCTAAAAGACTTTTTATTCCTCGCATAAAGCGACCGGGTGTACCATTGAGATATAAATTAACAGCCTCTTCTCCGTAGGTTGATTTGTCTTTTAAAAAAAATAAAGTCGTCGGAACCACCGGATTGTTATTGTATAAATTAACAGGTTGAACGTCAGTGGCTGATTTTGCAACAGCAATTAAAGAATTAGAAGTGCCAAAGTCTATACCGGCAAGTGTGTTTTTATGCATAAACCCCTCCATTGTTTATAATAAAATCGGCGCATTGTATAGATATTTATATTTGTTGTCAAGAGAATTTAAAAAAATATGCACCCATCCCAAACAAAACCGTCGTTTTTTTTGAAGATAAAAATGGAATAAAAACGCCCTTTAGACAGAAATTTCTGCCATAAAATTAAGAAGGGTTTTTACCTAAAGACGTATAATTTCAATGCCTAAAACACCGAACTTTTTTTGTTCTTCTTCAGAATAAAATTCGCCAAGCGTTTGAGTTAAATCGTCTTTTGTTTTAAAGCCGGCTTGATATGGTTGAATCTTGCGGGTTAGGGCATTAAAATCCTTTTCCCAATAAAGATTGACAACCTTGGCTTGAAAACTCTCTTTTCTATCAGAACTGTTGGTAAAAACAATATAATCGCCCATTTTGATTTTTTGTCGTTTTTCATCAAAACATCTCAGTTCAATGGACTTTTTGCCCTCTTTTAGTTGCCCAAAATAAGGCTGTTTCACACTCATGTAATGCATAGTGCCTCCTTTCGTGTTGAACAAGGGTAGAATAGCATAAAAAAAAGATTTTTGCAATGTTTATTTTTCTTATGTAAAGATAATAAAAAAGTTGTGTTATTGTAAGAGAAATGGTGGGATAGAACAAGATTTTATTGGTAACCAAATATGATAGAGCGGAATTTAAGATTATTTAAATGGGATAATTTTTTGGGTGGGCTATGGCCTTTATCTTCCCTGGCGATTGTTTATTTTGAAAAAATTACAGCCTCTTATACGATAGCGACGGCGGTGTTTGCCGTTTCAGCTTTAATGACGACGTTTATGGAAATACCGGCTGGTATTTTTTCTGACACAATGGGGCGAAGAAAAACGCTTTTATTCTCGCCGATTTTGGTTTTTATAGCATTTTTGTGCTGGGCATTAGCGGGGCAATTTTCTTGTATCTGGTTGCTGTTTTTAGGGGCATTGGCTTTTGGAACAAGTGGTGCTATTGCATCCGGCACATTGGATGCTTTGGTATATGAAACGATGGAAGAGTTAAATAAAAAAGGCGATTTTAATGTGCAATATGCCAAAAACGGTGGCTGGAATCAGGTGGGATTGGCTTTTAGTGCCATAGCCGGAGCTGTTATTACATACTTTTTTTCATTACAAGTATTGGCGTGGATATCTGTTGTTCCGGCCTTGTTGCAAATAGGTGTTATTTATTTTTTTGTAGAACCTAAACGGATTGAAAATATTAAAAAAACAAACTCTTATAAACATTTTTTAATTGCATTTAGAAGATTGTGGCGGAACAAAAAATTAAAATTTTATGCCACTATTGAGCTTATTGATAATGCATTTGGGATGGCGTCTTTTCGTTTTGAAGGGGCTTATTATCAAACACTGGTTGCGGATTGGTTGATAAATCTGGCTAGATTTTTAAAACAAATTTGTGGTATTATCAGCTTTTTTGCCGTGCCGTATATCCGTAAAATCGGGATGATTCGTTTGTTTTTTGGTTCTATGATTTTAAATGTGTTGGTGCGTGTGTTTGGTGTCGTTTTAAATAATGGGATAACCCCCTTTATTATGTCGGCGGTTAATTTGTTTTATGGTACGGCAAAAACAGCCTCTAGTGATATCATGCAAAAAGAATTTTCACCAAATCAACGGGCAACCATACAATCCATTATTTCCTTTTTATCTGGTATTTTAATGGCTTTTTCCATGGTTTTTTTGGGCTTTATCGGCGATTTATACGGCCCTAAAACAGCCATCATAATGGCGATAGGGGTTAAAATGATGGTTGTGATTGTCTCAGTATTTTTACTTCATAAAAAGCCTAAAAAGTTTTTTTAATAATTCAGCAGGTGTATCGGCTCCATCGCTATAGCAAGAATATGTATGTAAATCAATTATAAAAAAATCCTTTAATTTTGAATGTAATGCCTATTGATAGCGTTTTATTACATCATATCAAACGCTTTTAAAATCACTTTTTTTGTTTCAGGTGAAATGGTTAGTTGGCAATATCTGGTGCTATCAACAGCATAAGTATAATAAGACTCATGCTCTGATGAAAGTTTAATGTTTTTATCTAAAATTTGAACTTTAAAATTGACCTGGCGAGTCTTTTTGCCTGAACCAGACAAATAATCAAATGTAGAGATAAATTTTGTTATTTTAGTTATTGTGAGGTTTGTTTCTTCTTTTACTTCACGGACTAAAGCCTCCTCAAGCGTTTCACCACTATCTACAGTTCCGCTTGGCAATTCAACCAATTCCCCCATAAAATCGTCAGCTGTTCGTTTTAATAAAAGAGGATTCTTGTCCCCCATATCAATCACGGCGCCCACCACAACTTTTTGGATACCATCTTGCTCAATAGCTTGATAAATTTTAGTCATTACCTCTTTTGATACAGTGTTTTGCATAAGAACTCCTATGTCTTTTAACAAGATGATGCCGATCATAGTGAAGTGTATCATTTTTTTTGTTTTTTGTAAATCGTTTTAACATTATAAAAACACTTGAGGGGAAATATGCCCTAACTTTTTAAACTCAGGGAATGACAGGATTAGTAAATTCCCATTTTCAATGGGCCCCTTTCGGCGCGCAACCATTCGCTCTAGCTCATGGGCTATCGCCTGAACCTACTTCTCCGGCTCAAACCTCTCATCCCGATTGGTTATAAAAAGACCGCCAATAAGTGGCGGATTTTTTATAACTGGTCGGAATGACAGGATTTGAACCTACGACCCCTACGTCCCGAACGTAGTGCTCTACCAGGCTGAGCTACATTCCGAAAAACTTTTTCCTTTTTACTCCTTTTTATTCCCCCTGTCAAGTGTTTTCTTTTTTTTATTGACATTTTTTTATCTTGTGGGATAATAAAAGTATATGCGGTCATTAAAAGAGGCAACTCATGAAAAAATCAGTATTTTTTTTACTATCAACTTGTTGTTTGTTTTTAGCACAATCGGCTGAGGCTCGTTTACGGGGATATTTTGCCGTTCGGGGTGGATTAAGTGATGTGCGTGAAACAGAAATGGTTGATGAGCATGAAGCCTCATTTGTGCCTGCCGGTGCGATTGGTGTATATTCAGGACCATTGCGTTTAGAGGCTGAATATGCCTATTTAAGTGATGCTGATTTTAAAACCAGTAAAGAGGCGGATGAATATATGACTACCTCATTTCATCGTGTGATGGGTAACGGTTATTTGGATTTAGCCATATCCAGAAATGTACGACCTTATGTGTCAGCCGGTATGGGTATCGCTCATTATGATGTTGAATTTTTGGATGAAAAAGAAACAGGTTCTAATTTTGTTTGGAGTGCAGGTGGCGGTGTCGGGTTGCGTTTAACGCGTAACGTTACGGCAGATGCGGGTGTCAGATATGTTGATTTAGGCAAGGTTGAGTTTAAAGAATCGGGTAAAGAAATGACATTTGACGCGGTTGAAACGTATGCCGGTCTGAGATTTATGTTTTAATTGATTATTGTTTGTTTAGCCTTTTAAAAGCATCTTTTTTAAATATTGGCCGGTGTAACTTTTGGCAACTTCGGCTACTTGTTCAGGCGTCCCTGTTGCAACGATTTGACCGCCACCATTGCCTCCTTCGGGCCCAAGGTCTATGATGTGGTCAGCTGTTTTTATCACATCTAAATTGTGTTCAATCACGACAACGGTGTTGCCTTGTTCCACCAAAGCATGCAACACGTCTAACAGCTTTTGTACATCGGCAAAATGAAGACCGGTTGTCGGTTCATCCAAAATGTAGAGTGTTTTACCGGTACTTTTTTTGGAAAGCTCTTTAGACAGTTTGATGCGTTGGGCTTCACCACCGGACAGCGTAACAGCCGATTGCCCGAGTGAAATATATCCCAGCCCTACCTTTTTTAGCAGTTTGCATTTTTCTCTGACAGATGGTATATGATCAAAAAATTCGGTTGCTTCATCTACCGTCATCGCCAAGACATCGGCAATGGATTTATCTTTATATGTTACATCCAATGTTTCCCGATTGTAGCGTTTACCTTTACAGGCATCACATTCTACATAAACGTCCGGCAAAAAGTGCATTTCAATTTTAAGAACCCCATCACCGGAGCAAGCTTCGCATCGTCCGCCTTTTACGTTAAAGGAAAAACGGCCGGCTTTATATCCTCTGACTTTGGCTTCCGGCAGGGAGGCATACCACTCTCTGATGGGGGAAAACATCCCTGTATAGGTGGCGGGATTAGAGCGGGGTGTGCGACCGATCGGGCTTTGGTCTATATCAATAATCTTGTCAATATAGCCCATCCCTGTGATGCGTTTATAGGGTCCGGGTGTTTCATCAGCATGGTTAATCAGTTTGTTAAGAGCCTTATAAAGCGTTTCAATCACTAAAGAGGATTTTCCGCCCCCTGAAACACCGGTTACACAGGTAAAAGTGCCGAGCGGAATTTGCACGTTGATATCTTTTAGATTATTAACGGATGCCCCTTCAATGGTTAAAAATTTGCCGTTGCCGGTTCGCCTTTTTTTAGGGACGATAATTTTTCGCATACCGCTTAAAAATTGACCGGTTGTAGAAATCGGATTTTCCATAATGTCTTTAGGGGTGCCTTGTGCCACGATATATCCGCCATGTCGGCCGGCTTCCGGCCCGATATCCAATACATAGTCGGCAGTTTTGATGGCGTCTTCATCATGCTCTACCACAATGACGGTATTGCCGAGATTTTTAAGATGGACAAGTGTTTCAAGCAGTTTATCATTATCGCGTTGATGCAAACCGATAGACGGCTCGTCCAACACATACAAGACGCCGGTTAATCCGGAGCCGATTTGGCTGGCTAAGCGAATGCGTTGTGATTCACCGCCGGATAAGGTGCCACTCATTCGGTCCAACGAGAGATAGCCTAATCCCACATTGTTTAAAAAGAGGAGCCTGTCGTTAATTTCTTTTAAAATTCGTTTGGCGATTTCTTGCTTTTGCGGTGTTAAAAAATTAGGAACGGCTAAAAACCAATCATAGGCCTCTTTGATAGAAACTTGAGTGGCTTCAGTGATATTTTTGCCCGCGATTTTAACGGCCAACGCCTCCGGACGTAACCGATGGCCATGACAGCTCTCACAAACGGAGTTGGACTGGTATTTAGAAAGCTCTTCACGCATCCAGTCAGAAGTTGTTTCCATAAAACGGCGTTCCATATTAGGAATAACCCCTTCAAAAGCTCTAAACCGACCCTTTGTACCGTATAAAACGGCCTCTTTAACCTCAGGGGACAGTTTGTTCCATGGTGTATCAACATTTACATCAATGTTTTGAAGCATATTTCTTAAAGGGGCGTCATACCATTGAAACATATCACCGTTAGGGTTACTCCACGGTTTGATAGCTCCTTGTCGGATAGATTTTAAAGGGTCCGGAACAACTTTTAGCGGGTCTATATAAAGCTTAAACCCAAGACCGGCACATTCAGGACATGCTCCTTGCGGATTGTTAAATGAAAATAAAGATGGCTCTAAATCTTTGATGGTAAAACCACTGACGGGGCAGGAAAATTTCTCTGAAAAAAGCTTTTCCTCATGGGTGTCATTATTTTCAGCTACAACAAGACCATCTGCAAGTAAAAGGGCTTTTTCAATCGCCTCTGCCAAGCGTTTTTCTATCCCCTCTTTAATAACCAGTCGGTCAATGACAACGCTGAGAGAGTGCTTTTTATTTTTATCTAACGCAGGTGTTTGCTCTATCGGGTATATTTCCCCGTCAATTTTAACACGGGCAAAGCCTTTTTTTTGCCAATCGGCAATTTCTTTTTTATATTCCCCTTTGCGATCGCGAATAACAGGTGCCAAGATTAAAAGCCGGGTGCCGGTCGGTTTTTTTAAAATCGTATCGGTAATTTGTTGCGGTGTTTGTGCTTCAATCGCAAGGCCTGTTGCCGGTGAATAAGGTGTGCCGACTCTGGCCCACAGCAGACGCATATAGTCATAAATTTCCGTAATGGTGCCGACAGTGGAACGCGGATTTTTGGAGGTTGTTTTTTGTTCAATGGAAATAGCTGGCGAAAGCCCTTCAATCATATCAACGTCCGGTTTTTTCATCAGCTCTAAAAACTGACGGGCATAGGCAGATAAACTCTCTACATATCGGCGTTGCCCTTCGGCATAAATGGTATCAAACGCCAAAGAAGATTTGCCGGAGCCGGATAGCCCCGTTATGACAACCAGTTGATTTTTGGGGATATCAACATCAATGTTTTTAAGATTGTGTTCTCTGGCACCGCGAACGGATATAAATTTTTTCATGGCTGACCTCATTTTTTTTGTTGAGATATTATAGCTGAAAAATTTTTAAAAATCAATTAAATTTTAAAGGGATAGACTATTGATTTATCTGTTGCTTTTCTTGCCTTATTTTTGTTAAATCAGCTCTCTTTTTTGTAATAAGAGAGGGCTTATTTTTCGCGTTTAAAATTTGGTTAAAAAGAGATTCTGCCATTGTTTTATCAGATGTGTATTTTAAAATCGTTTCTTTAAAACGAGTGATAAAAAAGGGTAGGGCATCTGTTTGAATATGAGGCAGATAAGCCCCGTTTTGATCTTTTTTATAAAGATAAAGAGGGATATCAAAGTTGGTAACAGTATTTTCTCTAAGTGGAAAAACTGTTGTTACGTACGGATAAAAACAACTTTTTTTCACACGGGATAATAGGGCGGTTTTAACACCGGCCAGATGCAAAAACGTATGCAGATTAACGGTTTCTTTTTCATCTTGTTCTAATAATAACCTTGCACGATAAATCTCTTCATCCGTAAGTTTAAGAAGCGTTTTATTTGATATGAGGAAAGATGAAATACCGCTTTTGTTGATAAACAGAGGCGTTCTTGCGAGCGGTGTTTTGATACAAAAGGGAATAACACCCAAGGGGGTTGGGATAAGCTGATTTTTGTTTTGTAAAATAAGTTTTTCTATTTTGTTTTTATTTTTGGGACGCAAAATCAAATGACAAAAGTCATCTAAAGTGATAAACTGCTCTTTTTGGGTGGTTAGAATGCCATGCTCTTTTAAAATATCGGTTAGCGTGTCAGGCAAAATACCGATTTGGATTAACCCGACAAAATGCTTTTGAATAAAAGAGGGGATGGCTTTTTGATGAATATAAAGAGAAGTGTTGTTGCGGAACATTTGACCGTATGAAAAACAAGGATGTGTGATATTTGTTGTGTCATTTAAAGAGAGGGTAAACGTATCCTTTAAAGCTGTTTTAACAATAAAATCAGTTAATTTTGGGATAAAAGCAGTTGTCTTTTTTAACAGTTTAACAAATTCATCTATCCTTAAATGTAAAGACGGCATACCAAGCGGAGGTGATTTTTTTAAAGAAACAACAGTCTTTTTAAAAAGGGTATTATCTGTTAAAATTTTATCCGCCGATTCGTTTGTTAATCCATTGAGAATTAAAAGATCTTTATACTTTCGTATAAAGGGTAAAAGAGCTTTTTTTTGAATGCACAAGTAGCGACGCATATGATAACTGCGTCTATATTCAAAAATGGATTTATCCTTTTTAAAAAAGTCATTTAAATGTGATTCTATCCAAAAAACAAAGTTAAGCGGTATATTGGCTCGCACGCAAAGGGTGGTCAATTTTAAAACACTGTCATCCAATTCTTTTAAATTTTGCGTTTCTTTAAATTGATTGATGTGATAATCGGATAATTGAAGTATATGCCCAAATTTTTCAAAAAAGAAAGGGATGTTTTGTTGCGGAATAACCACAACATGGTGATGATTGGTGGGATGTTTGATGGTATGAATAAAGGGTCTTAAAGTATTTGTTGTGCTGTCAAACCAGCGTCCTGAGAGCAAAAACGGGGTTTGTTGTTTTAAGATGTTGACGTCATAGCTCATGCGTCTGGTATCGTTTAAAAGTGTTTTTAACGGGATAAGTTCGTTTGTCGTAGAGGCAGGTGCTTGTGATAGAGAAACGGATTGAAAAGTGGGGTCTACTCTTTTAAATTGGTGTAAAACCTGCTTTAACGGAGACAATATGCGAGAGGGCATCCCGTAAGACATGAGTTTTCTTTTTTTTGTTTTAATAAGGTTAATAAACGGTGTTGTTTTAACAGAGAGCGTTTTTTGTACAGGGGTTAATCGTCTAAATTCAAAAAGAGCTTTTCTTTCATCTGGCGAAAGGCTTTTATACAATTTTACAAAAAAGGAGGGGTTTGTTCCGGTCATGAAACAAACGCTTTTAACAGGGACACATGTTTCATCCGGCTCTTCAAGCGTTTGGATATATTGAATTTCTTTAAGTTTGCTATCCGAAAGGGAAAGTTCTTTTTTAAAACAAAAGAGAAAATCAAGTATATCCGTTTTATAAAGATACAGGTTGTAGCCATTTGTGGCATTTTGAATAAAAAAGGTGAACGGTTCTTTAATGAGCGTTGTTTCTTCTTTATTTTTTAATAACCGGCTTGTGAAAAGCTCTTTTTTATTTGTAGACAAGGTGTAAGAGGGCAGGCCTTTTAAATCAGCCAATAAAGAGGTGAGATTTATAATTTCTTGATTTGTTTTTAACGTTTGGGGCATGCTTAAAAGGGCATTTAAATAATCCTTAGTAATACCGGCCTCTTGTAAAAGGGATATATAAGAGGCAACAAAAGAGGGGATGTCTGTTTTTTTGATGTAAAGAAGAGATTTACCGCTTTTTGTTTTTTGGAGGGTAAAATAGGTATTTTCCTCATAAGGGTAGAGAGAAGATAAAGCTGTTTCAAAGACTTTTAACAGTTTTGTTTTATCGGCTGTTTTTTCACCATCCAATAAGGTATAAAGTTGATGAAATGAGTAAAACTCAGGAACAAATTTTTGTATTTCATCAAAATAGTCAGTCAACATATGTTCTGCCCTCTTGTTTTTTTAATAATCGTTGTTGTCTTTCTTTAACTTTTAGTCGTTGATTGATAAAGAATTTCAGATAATAATCAGGTTTTGTCGTTTGTGTAAAAACAGCTTCAGAAATAGATTGCGGTAAAACACCCAAATTGATTAAATCCGTTCGGTAAGTTTTTAAAAATAAGGGCAACTGCTCTAAATCAAAATAAATACCGGGGTTGTGTTTTTGTTTTGAAGCATAAACAAAAAAGGGTGTGTTATCTGAATTTAAAATTTTCTTGCTTAAAATCTTATCCGCCATTTTTCTAAATCCTAAGATAAGAGATACTATTTTGGGACCGGTGATTTTTAACAGTTGGGACAGTTCCGTTAAAGTTAGATACCTATCACCGACTGTAGGGATAGGTTGTCTGTTTAAAATAAAAGGTAAAGCATAAGGATTTACGGATAGTTCTTTTTGATGCTTTAAAATAAAGGTATTAAAATCATCCGGATGAATGGCATAAGAATGGGTGTTTTTTTTGCGGGTTTGTTGCATTAAAACAAATATCGGACGTGTTTTTAAAGAGCCATCTGTATCTTGATAGGTAACGGTTTCATTTAGGTAATTAGCTTTGATAAAATCGCTAAAGCCTGTTTTATGTACATGTAACAGTTTGCTAAATTGTGAGACAAATATATAGTTGGGATTGTAAGGATGAATCTCTAAGCCTTGCTTTAAATAATCAACCGTTTGTGTTTGAATGTGAAATTTCTCTAACAAATCTTTTTCTTTTCTTAAAAAGGCAAACATACTTTTTTGTGAAGAAAAATAATAAGAAAAACGCTTGCGGGTTGGGTCATAAATTGCTCTAAAAACAGGTTTATGGACAAGTTTTTTATTCTCATCTAAGTCCATAAAGGTGTCATGTAGATGTTTTTGCTTGATGGCTGAAATAATTTTTTCGGCAATAAGACCTCGTTTTTTAAGGATATCAGCAAACATATCAAACGAGATAAGTTCGTTTGTATCTGGCATTTCTTTGCCCTGCAGTTGATAAATGAGCGTTTCATTAACACCGTTTTTAATAAGCCAATCGCCATATCTTTCAAGAAACGGGATAAAATCACTTTCCTTAATAAAATAAAGTATTTTTTTATAATACCGGCTAAAAAAGAACGGGCGTGTTTGAGCGGTATTTGTCTCTAAATCAACTTCGGTTTTTGTATCGTTTGAAAAATGGTGGTGAATGGCTTTTCTTAACTTTTCACCAAACGCAGAGTCTTGATGCAACATATCTGCAATTTTGGCGACAGAAAGATACCCCTTTTGATAGCCGATTTTTTCTTGATTTTTTTTAATGGCGGGGATGCTTGTAAAGCCGATTTCTTCCAGCTCTTTTGTATATTTTTCTATAAATTCATTATTAATATCGGTAATATATGTAGCTTTATCTTTTTTACCTTGCCCTTCTTTACAGCCACAAGTTCTAGCATTGCCTTTAAGAATATATTCTAAAAGTTTTTCAGTTTCATTGCCGCAATCACATCTGCATTTTGCGTAAAGTAATTCTTTTCCATTAACATTTTTATAAAAAACATCAAGTATAGTAAGCGAGTGAAACTTTTGACCAATCCTTCTTTTTGGAAATTCGTTCTTATAATAATTTAATAATTCAGAATAATCACCAAAGAAAAAATTTTCTTTTGACCACGGCTCACTTGTTATTATTCTAAAACAAGATTTTTCACCGTTTGCATAATAAAAGTCTGCAAATTCTTCTAAATTTGAAAATATATTTGCAGTTTCTATTTTTTTCCATTCTTTTAATAATTTTTTATTTGCTAAATCTTTCATATCTCCCTTTGTTTATCAAACAACGCATTAAAATCTATATGATTAGCAAGCGTGTTAAATATTGACAGGTCAAAATATATTTTTTTAAAAAACTCATCATTTTGTATGTCTTCTATATCTTCTTTGATTTTTTTGACAATCTCTAAATTGCTACAATCTCCAACATATGTATGCATGCCAAAAATATTACGATATTGCTGCATATAATGCTTTTTACCTGTTTAAAGTGGTGGTTTATATATTACATCCGAACTACTATTCTCTATATCATGCTTTTTTTGTTCTTTTTCTTCATCGGACAAATATGTTTCTTTTTGCAATTCTATTAATGCTCGTTCAATTTCTTTTTTGGAAGATTTTCGTTCCGTTAACATAAGGTTTGCATTATAGCTTATACAACCTAAACTATAACAAATCTCTAAATATCCAACAGAGTAATCTATTATATTACTTTTTCTACCATAAAAATAAGAATATAATCGCATAGACTCTTCATTAGTTCTTTTTTGAGCCTTGCAATCGTCATAAAAATCCGTTCTTATTTTATTAACTTTTTTTTCAAAAATATCCACTGTGTATGGATACAATTTAATTTCAAATAACTTTAACAAATTTATCTCCAGATAATCTTATTTTAATAAAAAGTGCGCTACCGATAGGCAACGCACCGAAAAACGCATTACCCACAGTTGCAACACAGTTCCAAACATAGCGTAGGAATAAAGGGCATACGTCTTTACCGATAGTATGCCTACGCTATTTTAATATTAAACTGTGTTGCGATAATATTATAGCACTTTTTAGAAGTAATTGCAACAAAATAAAAAAGCGAAAACTTTTCACGGTTTTTGCTTTTTAAAATGATTAGATTTTTACTAATGAAAAATACTGCAAAGCCTTATGTGGTTCTGCAGTATCTCACTTGGTTGCGGGGGCGCTAACTTAATTGAACTATTTTCTTATAAATGGTCAATCGGCGTAAATAAAGACTTTTCAATAATAGCCGTTGGAAATGAAAATTTCTTTGAAGATGGAAATATACCTAAAATAGAGAAACCAACCGATAAAATGATATTACGAGCAGAGACAAAAGAACGACCTATCCGAAACGGAAAACAAATTACCGTTGGTGATAAATATTATATAATCAAGTAAAAGTAAAGCCGAGATTGAAAATAAAATCTCGGCTTTTTTGTTGGTTATAATTAAACAACTTCAACACCTGCAATCTTACAGAAGTTTTTAATAACTTCCGTATTATCGCCGTAAGAAATTATATAGTGTTGACACGTTACTTTTTCTGCAAAGTCTTCTGTGTCATTAAGTAAAACTTTAAGTGCAGGTAATTGCGGTGCGGGTTGCGCCCAGCCTGCTTCTTCCCACTTACCGGGGTTTATTCCTTCACCTAAAACCATGTGCATTACGTACTTTCCGTCTTCGTACGCTAACCTACACATAGTTAGTTCGCCCGTCTTTACCTTTGATACGTTTAATACGCCTTGGTCAAGTAATCCAAACGCTTCGGGGCTTACCGTTACTTCTCCGTCAACTATTTCCTTGGGAACGTAGTCAGGAACACCTGCTAATACTCCGTCGGTAAAGAACTCGTAAAATTCAAGATAAGCCGCTATTTGCCCCGTGAGCGCGTTTACTATCAATTGCGTCACGTTGCCCAAACAGTCGTTCTCTGGCACGGTGCAGATACCGTCACGATCGGCAAGTAGCATAAATATCATTGCAGGCGGAAAAATGCTGCAGAATATATTCAGGGTGCAAAATTTATCCACAGCCGTAAATCTCTCTATATTACAAGCAAGGATGGCGAAATCTCAGAGGAGGCACACGCAGACAGCACACATCTGGACAATGTTGAGATCATCAGAAGGCGGGAACTCCGAAAGTCCATGCAGAAGGCATTCGACCAACTGGATG
>CALCTR010000004.1 GCA_937906925.1 uncultured Alphaproteobacteria bacterium | reverse complement strand
AATACCTCTACCTGTATGCCAACTTCTGTCGTATAGTAATTATTCACATAAGTAATATTGTTCATTACTACTGGTTCTGGTTGCTTTGAACTTAAAATATAAAAAAGCAACGAAATTAGAAATGGATAAATATATATACGCCTTAGAATTGGACTCTGTATGTAACAGTCAAAAGGAATTAAGTTATGCACTTGATAAAGTTTTGTATGAATATATTGCTTTAAATGGAAACAAAATAGTACTTACCTTTAATCAACTTGCAGATTCAACTTTTATTATATCTTTTTTAAAGGATAAAATTTTTTTTTTAATAAGGCAAGATAAAAATGCTTATTTCGTTAAAAAATAAATGCTTTTTAGCTGTTTTTCCACCATGTGAGTATATTGGTACCCTTTAACGGCGTGTTGCTGGGAACACCGATACTGTTTTGATACATAAATCTGTTTTTAGGGCTGTACCAATGAGGAATAACTATTAATTCATTAAGTAAGACTCTGTCTAAGGCATGGACTACGGTTGCGAGAGCTTCTTTATCTGATGATTGAATGATTTTTTCAATCAAAGAGTCTATAACGGGATTTTTTATACCGCTGTAATTCATAGATCCTTGACTGTCGGCAGCTGACGAACTCCAAAAATAGCGTTGTTCATTTCCGGGAGATAAAGATTGCCCCCAAACAGTAACAATCATATCATATTCAAAAGAATCTAATCTGTTTTTGTATTGAAGTAAATCAACTGTTCTGATAGAAGCATTTATTCCCAATCGTTTTAATCGGCCGATAAATGGTAAAATAATACGTTCCCACGCACCGGCGGAAGAAGAGTCTATTAAAATCTCAAAGTTAAAAAGTTGACCGTTTTTTTCTAAAAGCCCATCACTATTAACGTGCCATCCGGCTTTTTGTAATAAGCCCATTGCTTGATATAAACGTTTTCTAATATCGGATTCCTCTTTTTGATAAAGGGGTTCCAATACGGATGGATCCAATTGATTTTTATAAGGTAAAAGAAGAGCTTTTTCTTCTTTAGAGGGTAAAGCGGGAGCTTTTAAATAAGAGTTATCAAAAAAACTTGTTGTTCTTTCATAAAGACCATGAAAGAGATTTAAATTCATCCAATCAAAATCAAAGGCAAGTGATAGTGCTTTTCTAACATTTTTATCTTGGAACAAGGGCTTTCTTAAATTAAAAACGAATCCTTGCATACCGCTGGGTAAGTGATGTTCAAATTCACGCATAATAATTCGGCCATTCAGAACATTTTTTTCTTGTTTAAAATTAGCCCATTTTTTAGCTTCATTTTCTAAACGGATATCAAATTCACCCGCTTTAAAAGCTTCAATAGCAACGGTTGTATCGCGGTAGTAATCAAAGTGAAATTTGTCAAAATGATAAAAGCCTTTATTTACATTTAAATCAAATGCCCAGTAAAACGGGTTTCGTTTATAACTAATGCTTCGTCCGGCTTGAAATGAATCAATAATATAAGGTCCGCTGGAAACAGGTATTTCTAAAGATGTTTTATCAAACTCTCTGTTTTCCCACCATTTTTTAGATAGAACGGGTAGTTCTCCCAAAATAAAAGGTAATTCTCTATTGTTTGCATTTTCTTTAAAATTAAAAATAATTGTTTGTGTATCTTTAATTTCAACAGAATCTACATCACGGTAATAATAACGATAAGTGGGAGAGCCTTTTTCTTTTAAAATGTTAAAGGAAAATAAAACATCTTGAGCTGTTATTTGGGAGCCGTCATTAAAAACAGCTTTAGGATTTATATGAAATGCGACACCTTTTTGGTTTGGTATAATGTAAAAGCCATCGGCAATTAACCCATATAATGAAAAGGCTTCATCGGCACTTTGTTTCATCAATGTATCATGTGTTAGTCCAATACCGGCCGGAGAAACGCCGTTAATGGAAAAAGGGTTAAAAGAGTCAAAAGAGCCGAAAGAGGCTTGTTTTAACTCTCCACCGTTTGGAGCGGAAACGTTTACATAGTCAAACGATGAAAATCCTTTTTTATATTTGGGTTCTCCATGCAAGGCTCCGGCGTGTTTAAAATCAAAATCTTTTGAAAATCCGGTAAGCGAGAAGAAAACAAAATAAGAAAATATAAGGGTTTTGATAAAAATTTTATAAAACAAACGGTTATTCCTTTTTCAAATATTGCGGTTTTGTTAAAAACAGATAAAATACTGGACTTTTTTGAGTATAACGCGTATAATACAAAAAATCAAATTGAAAAGGATAAAAAATGCAGTATTTAGATTTTGAAAAACAAATATTGGAAATTGATACACGGATATCCGATGTAGAGTCGGATATTACCAGATCGGTTGATGAAAAACGAGAAGAAATTGAGCGTTTGAATAAAAAGAAAAATAAGGCTCTAGAATCTGTTTATACAAATTTGACACCGTGGCAAAAATCAGCTGTTGCTCGGCATGAGAGTCGGCCACATACGTCAGATTACATCAATGGCATTTTTCAAAATTTCTCTATTTTATCCGGAGACAGATCTTTTGCAGATGATAAGGCTATTATCGGTGGTTTTGCTGATTTTGAAGGACAAACCGTTATGGTTATTGGACATGAAAAAGGTCATGATACCGAGAGCAGAATAGCACATAATTTTGGTATGGCAAAGCCGGAAGGTTATCGCAAAGCTATCCGCTTGATGAAGTTGGCAGAACAGTTTAATGTTCCGGTTATTACTCTTGTAGATACGGCTGGTGCTTTCCCTGGTATGGAGGGGGAAGAGCGTGGTCAGGGGCAGGCAATTGCAGCGTCAACTGAGGCTTGTTTAGATTTAAAAGTTCCGTTAATTTGCTGTATTATCGGAGAGGGAGGATCCGGTGGTGCAATAGCGTTGGCATCAGGAAATAAAGTTTTGATGTTAGAGCATTCTATTTATTCTGTTATTTCACCGGAGGGGTGTGCCTCTATTTTATGGAAAGATGCTAAAATGGCTCCAAAAGCGGCTGAAATTTTAAACTTGACGGCTCAGGATTTGTTCCGTTTGGGGGTTATTGACGAGATTGTGCCGGAACCTGTCGGTGGGGCTCACAGATACCCGCAAGAAGCGATGGGAGCATTAGCCACAATGATAAAAAAATATCTACATGAATTATTGAAACATACGCCGGATGAATTAAAAAGCATGCGTCATGAGAAATTTTTGGCTATGACACGGTTATCAGATTGATTGTTTGATAGATAGGTTGACATTATAAGAGCGGTTGTTATAAATCGCTCTTTTTTGTTAATTTATTGATTTTAAAAACAATTTAAACTAGATGGGTGGATTTTAATGTGTAAAAAAACGGCCGTTATTTTTGCAAACTTTTTAGATATTATTTTAAACAAAAACAGAGATAACTTTTTTTCTTATTTTTCAACAAAATATAAAATAATATTGACTAATAATATTAATATTTATACTATGCATAAGTGTGTGTAAAAACAACGGCCATTTTTTATCAATAAAAGAGGTGAAAGCGATTAATTTTTAAAAAATGAACCCATTAATCAAATACAAAAAACTAGGAGTATCAAAATGGTTAAAATGAGCTTAAAGTTAGATTACAGAGCATATCAAAAAGCAAAGGATAAAGAAGAAAGATTGGCTGCGGCTGCTGGAACGGGAGTAGCATCTTTGGGGACTGTAGGGTCTCTTCAACCCAAGAAGTCAATAGTAATGAGTAAAAAGTATAAGACAACACCGGATATTTATCTTGATTTTAGTAAACAAAGATTACATGATATGGCTCGTACAGTTGATGAACTTGATTTTTATAATGTTATAAATGAGACTCGTATGGCTGCTGATGCAAACCTTCTTGATTTTTATGATACATATGAGGTTAATGATCCTACCATACGTAAAGAGATTGAAGCTCTTAATCATCAATCTCAAGGAAACAGTGTGGGAGCACATAAAACACCAGTTGTTAAGGTTAAGGGGAATAAGGTTAAAATTATTAATCCTGAAAAAGTAATGAAATATTTAGAGGAAGAGGCGCAATATGCTGATTCTAAATTTCAAAGATATCCAACAGAAATGAAAGCTGTTATGAGCAAGGCCAGAAAAAATTATGGTGAATGGAAAAAAGCTTTTACCACATTTATGGATAATTTGCATATACAAGAACCAGCTATAACGGCTGTAAAATCAGCTGGTATAACAGGGGTAAATAGGTTTAAAAGAGTTGAATCTCCTAAAGCATCAAATTGGACGGATATACTTTCCAATATGATAAAAAACAACAAAAAACGTCTTGTAAAAGGTGGGGCTATAGGTATGGCGACTGTTGCAGCTGGCTCAGGCGTTTATTATCTTTTAGCTTCTGAGAGTGTGGAAAAAGGATCTGTAATGGATCAGGCTTTTGCTTCAAGCAGTAAGGCTAGTATGAGTGAAGAGGATAAAAAATCTTTATTAAACGGTGTTGCTCATGTATTAAAATATCCGGAAAAATATGATTTAACAAGTGAACAGGCTAAAGAAATGCTTGAATCGACACTTTTAAGAGATGATGCAAATTCTGTAGTATTAAAAGATAAATTGCTCAAAATTGGTAAGTCAGAGCCAGAAGTGTCGTTAACAGAAGATAAAACGGTAGAGGCAACGGATAAAACGCAGCCAAAACGCAGAACGATGGATAAAGAGGCTGAAAGAATAGAATTGATTGAAACATTAATTCGTAATTCCCAAACCGCTAGGAGGACAGTAAAAGGAATAGAAAACCTTACAAAAAAGATTCATGGGCGCTAATCTTTAAATGGACAAAAAAAACAGGCACTTAATAAAGTGCCTGTTTTTTTGTGAAAGAAACATTTATTCTGCAGCTTCTGTAGATTCTGAGTTATCCTCAGAATGTTCTTTATGATGTTTCTTTTTATGGGGTTTATCTTCCAACTGAATGGGTTCACCTGTTTCTTGATTAACTCGTTTCATTGAAAGTTTGATTTTACCGCGATTGTCAATACCCAAGCAAATAACCTTGACTTTGTCGCCTTCTTTTAAAACATCAGCGACTTTTTCAACACGGTAAGGGGCAATTTCTGAAACATGGACAAGACCATCTCTTGTGCCCATAAAGTTTACAAAAGCACCAAAATCCATCAATTTAACAACTGTACCATCGTAGATTTGACCGATTTCCGGTTCTGAAACAATACCTTTAATCCAATTTAAGGCAGCTTCGCCAGCTGTACCTTCTACAGAAGCGATATGGATTAAACCATCGTCGTCAATGTCAATTTTAGCACCTGTTTTTTCAACAATCTCGCGAATGACTTTACCACCTGTACCGATAACGTCGCGAATTTTTTCTTTATCAATTTTAAAAGAGATAATTCGTGGAGCATTTGGACTGATTTCTGCACGAGGTTCGGCTAAAGATTCTGCCATTTTGTTTAAAATGAAAATACGACCTTCATGAGCTTGTTCTAAAGCAATGGCCATAATTTCTTTTGTAATGGAGGTAATTTTAATATCCATTTGTAAAGCGGTAACGCCATCTTTTGTACCGGCAACTTTAAAGTCCATATCTCCTAAGTGATCTTCATCACCTAAAATATCTGATAAGACAACAAATTGATCTTTTTCTTTAATTAAGCCCATTGCGATACCTGCGACCGGTTTTTTCATCGGAACACCGGCATCCATCAATGCCAATGTAGAGCCACAAACTGTTGCCATTGATGAAGAGCCGTTTGACTCCATAATTTCAGATACAACGCGGAGTGTGTAAGGGAACTCTTCTTTTGATGGTAACATGGGGTGAATAGCACGCCAAGCCAGTTTGCCATGACCGATTTCACGACGACCCGGAGAACCTAAACGACCAACTTCACCCACAGAATACGGAGGGAAGTTATAATGTAACATAAAGTTTTCTTTGTATTCTCCTTGTAGGGCATCAATAACCTGTTCATCTTCACCTGTACCAAGTGTTGCAGTTACAAGAGCTTGTGTTTCACCACGTGTGAATAAAGCTGAACCATGAGTCTTTGGTAATACATTTACTTCTGTTTCAATAACACGAATTGTTTTTGTGTCGCGACCATCAATTCTAAGACCTGTGGATAAAACCATATCACGAACGGTTCTAGCCTCCAATTCATGGAAAACTTGATCACAGATAGCATTTTCTGCCTCTCTTTCAGCAAAAAGATCATGAGCTTTTTCTCTGATAAGGGCTACTTGATTTAATCTTTCAAGTTTGTTTTGGATGTGGTAAGCCTCTTTTAATTCTTCGCCAAGAGATGCTAAGATTTCAGAACGGACAGTTGCATATTCAGCGGGCTCTTCTTTAACTTCCCATGGGTCTTTAGCACATTCTTCAGCTAAAGAAATAATCATATCAATAACCGGTTTTAAACTTTCATGACCAAATGAAACCGCACCCAACATAGTTTCTTCTGAAAGTTCTTGAGCCTCTGATTCAACCATTAAAACACCCTCAGATGTACCGGCAACGACTAAGTCTAATTTACTGGCTTTGATGGCATCCAAATCAGGGTTTAAAACATATTCGCCATTAATGTAACCGATACGAGCACCGGCAATAGGACCTAAAAACGGAATGCCTGATAATGTTAAGGCTGCGGAAGCACCAATCATGGCGATGATATCCGGTTGTGTTTTTAAATCATGGCTTAACAATGTTACAGTTACTTGCGTTTCGTTGTTAAAACCTTTAACAAATAATGGACGAATAGGTCTGTCAATTAAGCGAGATGTTAAAATTTCTGCCTCAGACGGTTTTCCCTCTCGTTTGAAAAATCCGCCCGGAATACGACCAGCAGCATAGCTTTTTTCAATGTAATTAACTGTTAACGGAATAAAATCTTCAAATGTATCCGGTGATTTTTTGCTTGCACATACCGCAGCATGTACCATTGTGTCCCCATAGCGTACAATTACAGCACCATCAGCTTGGCGTGAAATTTTACCTGTTTCAATAGAAAGAGTTTTACCTCCCCACATCATTTCTTTTTTAAATGTTTTAAAAATTGTCATTTTTCTTTTCCTTCATACATACAAACTAAGACTTAAAACCCATTTTCTAAGTCTTTAAAGGGGAACATCCCGTGATGCTCCCCTTTTAAATCGTGGTTATTTACGTAAACCTAAACGTTTGATGAGTTCGCTGTAGCGGTTCTCATCATCTTTTTTCAAGTATTTGAGCAAACGACGACGATTTGAAACCATTTTTAAAAGACCGCGTCTTGAGTGGTGGTCTTGAGCATTTGATTTCATATGTTCTGACAAGTAATTAATTTTTGCAGTCAAAACAGCAACTTGAACTTCAGGTGAACCTGTATCACCATCTTTTGTTGCATAATCAGTGATAATTTGCTTTTTCATTTCTTTTGAAAGCGACATCGTAATTTTCCTTTCTTGATTAGATTTAACATTCTTCAGTAAAAACACGAAAAGGCTTTAACAATCCATCTGCATATTTTACCAAAGCGACCGGTTGCTGATTAAAGTGCAAAGCTATTACATCATGGTTTTGAAAATCAACATTTTCAGAAAGACGAGATGTCTTTAATGCTTTGCCTTGCCTCAGCATTTTTGCACTCTCTTCATCTACGGCCAGCACCAAGATGTCGTCCAGTGCGGTCAAAATGGAGATGAGTTGCAAATCTTGGACATTATACTCTTTTTTTTCTAAATTTTCAAGTAAAATCGCATGCTTAAGGTCAAAAGGACCACATTTTGTCCGTCTTAGCAATGTTATATAACCGTAACAGTCCAGTTTTCTGCCCATATCATGTCCTAAAGAGCGAACATAAGTGCCTTTTGAACAGCAAACTTCAAAAAGAGTTTTTTCATCCGAGTGCTGTAAAATTTTTAAATCGTATACTGTAACTTGTCGGGGTTTTAAATCAACAGATTGCCCTTTTCTTGCTAAATTGTAAGCACGCTCTCCATTGATTTTTATGGCAGAGTATAAGGGGGGAGTTTGCAATATATCTCCTTTAAATAGAGGGAGAATCGCTACAATATCTTCTAATGACGGTCGTTTAGAGCTTTCAAAAACAGTTTCTCCTTCTTTATCATCAGTAGAAGTTTCTTTTCCCCAAGTTACTTCAAATTGATAAACTTTTTCTTTATCCATTACATAGGGAATGGTTTTGGTTGCTTGTCCCAATGCAATAGGTAAGATGCCTGTTGCCAAAGGGTCAAGTGTTCCGGCATGACCAATTTTGGCAGGATGCAAAATGTGCTTCAATCGGTTAACAACCGTTGTTGAACCCATTTCATAAGGTTTATCAATAACGAGCCAACCGTTTATCTGATTTATAATTTTTGGCATGGTAATCAGAGCTCTTCGTCTTCAATTTCTTTTTCAATATCTGCTCTAACTTGTGGGGTGTTTAATAGATCATTGATATACTGTGAAGCAGCGAAGCGGGTATCTGATTTAAAGATAATATCAGGAACAATTCTTAACCGAATAGATTTACCTATACGATAACGGAAAATGCCTTTGTGCCGATTTAACAAAGCAATTTGCTCATCCGCATCAATATTGCCGATTGTTTCAACAAAAGCGGTTGCATATGACAAGTCCGGTGATATGGTTACCTGTGTAATCATGATAAAGGATGGTGTTAATCCTTCAACAAAAACATCATCTTGAGAAAGCATTTTTCCTAAGATATGGCGTATCTCTTCAGCAACACGCAGTTGTCTTTGTGAAGGGGCTTTTGATTTTCCTCTTTCTGTATTTTTCATATATCACCTATACGTCAAAATTTAATTTAACGGCAATTTCTTCCATTTCAAAACACTCAATGACATCACCGACTTTTAAATCATCGTAATTTTCAAAACTCATACCGCATTCGTAACTTTCACGAACCTCTTTGACATCATCTTTAAAGCGTTTTAACTGACTTAAAGCGCCAGTGTAAATAACAACAGAGTCTCTTAAAAGTCTGACTTTTGCTCCTCGTTTCACAACGCCTTCTTTCACCATACAACCCGCAATTTTACCGACTTTTGAAATAGAAATAACTTGTCTGATTTCGGCATAACCTAAAACCTTTTCTTTTAATTCTGGTTCTAATAATCCTTCTACGGCATGTTTCATATCATCAGCAACATCGTACACGATAGAGTAATAGCGGATATCAACCCCATCTCGTTTTGCCATTTCACGTGCGGTTGGATTGGCGCGAACATTAAAGCCGATAATAATCGCTTTTGAGGCACGAGCTAATGTAACGTCAGACTCATTAATTGCACCGACGGCACTATGTAGAACGTGAACTTTAACTTCATTATTGGCAATTTTAGAGAGAATGCCGTTTAATGCTTCAACAGAGCCTTGAACATCGCCTTTAATTAATACAGGCAATTCTTTGATTTCACCGGCTTTGATTTTTGCTAACAAATGCTCGGCACTACTGATTGTTTTAACCTGTAATTGTTCGCGGGCTTTTCTTTGACGATAAGCTGATATTTCTCTAGCTCTGGCCTCTGTATCAACTTCAATAAAGTCATCACCCGCGGCTGGTGTTCCTTGTAATCCAATAACCTCTACCGGTTGTGAAGGGAATGCTTTATCTACGCGTTGTCCCTTGTCATTAAATAAGGAGCGAACACGACCCCATTCTTGCCCTGAAATGAAAATATCGCCCACATTTAAAGTTCCTTTTTGGACTAAAACCGTTGCAACAGAACCACGACCTTTATCCATACGAGCTTCAACAACAACGCCCTCGGCCATGCGTTTAGATGATGCTTTTAAGTCAAGAACTTCAGCTTGCAATAAGATAGTTTCAATCAATTTATCAAGGTTGATTCGTTTTTTAGCAGAAACTTCTACATCCAAAACATCTCCGCCCATTGATTCAACAACAACATCGTGTTGTAATAAATCTGTACGAACTTTTTGCGGATTGGCACCCGGTACGTCAATTTTATTGATGGCAACAACAATAGGAACACCGGCAGCCTTTGCGTGATGAATGGCTTCTATTGTTTGAGGCATAACACTGTCATTGGCAGCAACGACTAAAACAACAAGGTCTGTAACTTTAGCCCCTCTAGCACGCATAGCGGTAAAAGCTTCATGTCCCGGTGTGTCAATAAATGTAACTTTTTGTCCCTCTGATAACATAACTTGGTAAGCACCGATATGTTGTGTAATACCGCCTGATTCGCCATCAGCAACATTAGAAGAACGTAAAGCATCCAATAAAGAAGTTTTACCATGGTCAACGTGTCCCATAACGGTAACAACTGGTGAACGAGGTTCTAAATCTTCAGGGTTATCCTCTTCTCTTTTTAAAATATCTTCAACATCAGATTCGGCAACGCGTTTAATTTTATGACCCAATTCTTCAATAACCAATTCTGCAGTATCAGCATCAATGGTTTGTGTAATGGTAACCATCATGCCGAGTTTCATCAAAACCTTTACAACGGTAGCACCTTTTTCACTCATGCGGTTTGCCAATTCCTGAACGGTAATTGTTTCGGGAACAACAACTTCACGAATGACTTTTTCTTGTGTTTTAGGTTCCATATTTTTTAAACGTTCTTTTTCTCTGGAACGTTTTATAGAGGCTAAAGAGCGACGTTGATGGCGAACACCATCTTCCATATCATCGCTATCAGAATCACTCATGCTCATATTTTTATAAGCATTCATATTCATTTTTGATGATCTTTTTTCTTCGTGGAAACCACGACTACGGCCTCTTTCCTCTGTTTCGGATTCGCGTTCTTTTTTGCGGACAAAAGAAGAATCGTTTCCGGTTTTTTTATCAAATTTTTTATCGTGTTTGTTTTCTGATGTAACTTCTTTAACTTTTTCCACAACAGGTTCTTCTTGGTGTTCTACAACAGTTGTTTTTTGTTCAGCTGCTTTTTTTTGAGCTTCAATTTTCTCCTGAGCCTCTTTTTGTTTTTGCTCAGCTTCTAAACGGGCTTTTTCAGCAGCACGTTGTTGAGCTTCTTGAATAAGCTTTAATTTTTGTGAGGCTTCACTTGAAAGGATATTCGGAGATTGTTCTGGTGTGATAACGCGTTTTTTACGTACTTCAACTTGTACCATATTTGATTTACCGGTACCGGTGTTTTGGCGAACATGCGTATTTAAGGAAAGAGTCTTATTTTTTAACTCTAAAGTCTTTCCTGATAACGTAAGTTGTTTTTTTTCTTCTGCCATGATTTATCCTTTCTTCTTCTATCCTTTTAAAAGGTTTATCTTTTTTGTAATTTGTTGTAAAACAAGAGCCATATTTTTATCTGTTACGGCTAAATGTGCTTGCGTTTCTTGACCGGTTATTTGTCCGAGTTCTTCCCTTGTGAAAAAATCACAAATAGGGAAAGTATCTGTTGGCCTATATAATTTTGTGCGTCCGTTTTCAGAAGAATCTTCAGCTTCAAAAGCTATATGAACATTTTGGGCTTCTATAGCTTTTTTAACCGCTTCATATCCAAAAACAAGTTGGCCGGACTTTCTTGCAAAGCTAATAAGTGTTAAAGTTTTTTCTTTAAGACGGGACAAAATAAATTCTTGTAAATTTTCCGGTATAACAACGGTTCCTTTGGCAGCCTTATAAAAAAGTTTTTTATCCACTGCTAACTGTAAAGAAGATTTTAGCGGATATAACCAAATACCGGCACCCGGTAATTTTTCATTGACATCAAAAACAACCTCTTTAGAGGGAGAAATGACAAAACGAATCATTTCTTCCCTCGGATAAAAGGTTTTGGTAACAAAGCAACTTTTTAAACCTGTTTCGGCTGCTTTCTTATGTTGATGTTTATTTATTTTATTCAAACCAGTGTTCCCGTGCTTTCATAATAATTTCATTGGCTTGAGATTCTGTCATAAAGCCTTTGCCGACAATTTCAATAAGCTCATCGGCAGCTAAATCAGCCAAATCATCTAATGTTTTAATATTGTTTTCACCTAATTTAACCAAGAGGTCTAAATCAAGATTTTCAAAGTTTTTCAATGAGTCGTCTAATTTTAACTCTTCTAATTTTTTCTCCATACTGTCTTGTTTAACGATTAAGTAGGCTTTAGCACGATTTTGTAATTCTTCAGCCAAAGCATCATCAAATCCTTCAATGCTTGCTAATTCAGACATGGAAATAAAGGCAATATCCTCCACTTTTGAGAAACCTTCTTGAATTAACAGGTGAGCCATCATATCATCAATGTCTAAGGCTTGCATAAATAAATCTACCCGCTCTTTTGTTTCATTGATGCGATGTTCTGATTCTTGAGCTTCATTCATCATGTCAATATGCCAACCGGTTAACTGACTGATTAGGCGAATGTTTTGCCCTCTGCGGCCGATAGCTAAAGATAATTGTTCTTCACTTAAAACAACTTCAACATTTTTGGATTCCTCATCAATAACAATTTTGAGAACTTCACTTGGGGCTAATGCATTGATGATAAATGTTGCCGGATCAGATGACCATTGAATAACATCTATTTTTTCGCCCTGCAATTCTTGAACGATTGCCTGAACTCGGACACCACGCATACCGATACAGGCACCACGGGCATCCAATGTGTTGTCTTTTGACCAAACGGCAACTTTTGCACGAGAACCCGGATCGCGAGAAACCGCTTTAACTTCAATAGTGCCGTCATAAATTTCAGGAACTTCCGCCATGAATAATTTTGAAAGGAATTGTGGATGTGAACGGCTCAAAAATACTTGAGGTCCTTTTGTTTCTGCACGAACATCTAAAACATATGCCCTTAATCTATCGCCGATACGGTATGTTTCTCTTGGGATTAATTCATCACGGCGAAGTAATGCTTCAACATGTGAAACTTCTACAATTAAATTGCCACCCTCAATTCTCTTAACAATACCGCTGACGATTTCGCCTTTACGACTCTTCATTTCATTAAATTGGCACATTCTTTCAGCTTCACGAACCTTTTGAGTAATAACCTGTTTAGCTGTTTGTGCTGCAATACGACCAAAATCCATTGGTGGAAGCGGATCAATAATAACGTCTCCGATTTTTAAAGATTTATCTTTTTTATGAGCATTTTCTAAGGAAATTTGAGTAAATTCATCTTCCGGATTTTCAACAACAGTGATATATCTGGCCATTTGAATAGCACCTGTTGATGGGTCAATTTTTGTTCTAATATCATATTCTGGACCGTATTTTGAACGGCCGGCTTTTGAAATACCTTGTTCCATCGCTTCTAAAACATCTTTTTTAGAGATGTTTTTTTCACGAGCCAATAAATCAGCCATTTGAATAAGTTCCGGTCTTGGAAGAGTTGCAATTTGCATTTTTATTCCTTTCTTGATTATTTTTTGGGTTGTTTTTTCATAACAGAATCTGTTAACAATAGCTTTGCTTTTGATATTTCTGAAAAAGCTATTTCTAACTCTTGATCTTCAAAGGCAAAATGGATTGTATGAGTTATCTCATCATAATTTAAAATTTTTCCTTTAAAACGCTTTCTACCGTTTATGTCGTGGACAGTTTCAATTTTTGCGTCAAAGCCTTTAAAACGTGAATAATCTGCCTCTCGTACTAAAGGTCTGTCTACCCCCGGAGAAGAAATCTCTAACATATATTTGTTAGGGAATAAATCTTCAACATCCAAGAGAGCAGAAGCTGTTCTGCTGATTTTTTCACAGTCAGCGAGAGTCATAGCGGCTCTATCAGCTCTTTCTGCCATAATTTGAACGGTTTTAACATCACCGCCTTGCAATGAAATACGGACAATTTCGTATCCCATATCTAAAAGGGACGGAGATAACATATCCATTAATTTTGTACTTATTTCCATTTCTTTTCCTTTATTAAAAAAGGCGAGCTAACCAGCCCACCCCCATAAATGATTGAGAATATACAGTGTATTATACATATTTTTTTAAAAAAAACAAGAGTTTTTTGAATTTTTTGGCAAAAAAAGAGTTTTTTGATGAAAATTCTTGCAAAAAGGTTGGAATCTTGTTTAAATGAAAAAAGGTTAATCACAGAAATAGGAATACAAATGTTATTTTCAAAAAAAACGGTTCAATCGGAACCATTAGAAGTTAAAGAAGAGTCAGCTCCGATAAAAAAAAGAGAAAGCGCCCCCATTCCACAGGCGCCTGTTTTTAAAGGTCCGGCATCTATGCCGCAGGCTCCGAATTTAAATCTTTCAGCTAAAAGGGAGCGGCCGGCGACTCCTCAGATGAGTGTTTCCACCCCCAAGGAAGAACCTAAAGTTGTTGAAAAAGAAGAGGAGATAGATTTATCAAAACCCCATGAAGAGGTTGATAAAAATGGTCGTAAAGTTTATAAAGCCATATCTGTTAAGGATGTTAATTTTTCAGATATATGGTTAACGCCTGAAAAAGTTTCTTATATTCGGGATAAGGGTACAAAATTCGCATTGATACCCTTTGAAACAGAGGATATGGATGATTTTTTAAAAATACTGGAGCAAGGATATACGGGTTCTGCCAGTTATGCCGTACAATTTGAGGGTGAGGCTTATCGTGTAGAGCGGGTCGTTACAACAACCGGTATACAATTTAACTGTCGTAAAATGCCGACAAAAACACCAAGTATTTATACATTAGGATTGCCGGAGCCTGTTGTGAAGTATATGGCAACACTAGCAACAGAGGCGGGGCTTTTGCTGTTTGCAGGGCCAACCGGTATGGGTAAAACGACGACAGCTTCGGCTTTGATGCGGGAGTTTTTGGAAACGCATGGTGGATTTTTATATACGATTGAAGATCCTCCCGAAATGCCCTTGGATGGTTTGTACCATGCTAAAAATGGCGGCTTAGGATTATGCAAACAAAGTCCTGTAGAAAATGAAAGATGGGAAGATGGTTTGAAATCAGCTTTACGTTCTCGTCCGAGATATATCCTTGTGGGTGAAATTAGAACACCTGAAGTGGCTTCGCAGGCTTTGCGTGCTGCGACCTCAGGACACCTTGTTTTATCAACTATTCATGCAAATAGTGTTGAGGATGCTCTTAACTCTATGATTAAGTATGCTTCCGGTGCCGGTTTGGATGAAAAGCTGGTATGCGACCTTTTGGCCCGAGGAATTTTAGGTGTTGTACATCAACAATTAGAGGGTACAACAGTCTTGCGTCCGGTTATTCATACGGCATTTGCGAATCCGAATCCGTTGGTTGCCTGTCAAATGCGAATGAGTATTCGGGAGGGTAAGATTGCTTTGGCAACCTTTATGGAGGCTCAAAATACACGTATGTTCCAAGGCCGACCATTATTTAGAGAAATTAAGTGATATTTTTCTCTTTTAAAATTAAAAGCCCTTATTAGGGCTTTTTTTGTATAAACACTTCATCCAAATCTTTTTCAAGAGTTCCTCTTTGAACAGATGGTAAAGTATCAAAGTGTCTTAGATTATGTTGTTTGATTGAAATATCCTCATCAAATCCTAAAATATAAGCAGTTGCGATACGATAGATGATTTCAGTTGGGGCTAAACCATAAACTTGATTAGCAAAAATATGTTTCAATCTTTCTTTTTCATTTGGAAATTCAGCCTTTAATACCTTGCTTTTGAATAATCTTTTAACAATCTCTGTAATGTAAAGACCAGATTTCATATTTTTTCGCAACAAAAAAGCCTCTGACGAGCAGAGGCTTTTTCTTTTGCGTTTTTGAAATTATTCAAAGATTTTTGCAACAACGCCGGCACCAACTGTGTGGCCACCTTCGCGGATAGCAAAACGCAAACCTTCATCCATAGCAACTGGAACGATCAATGAAACTGTTAATTTAACATTGTCGCCCGGCATAACCATTTCAACACCTTCAGGTAATTCAATTGTACCTGTAACGTCTGTTGTACGGA
>CALCTR010000003.1 GCA_937906925.1 uncultured Alphaproteobacteria bacterium | reverse complement strand
GTTGTCCGAACTCTTTGGCTCCAAACCCGCCTATGCAGATACAGTTAATCCGACAAAAATCACGCCATTGACAGAAGAAGAATTAAAAAAAGATTTTAACGAGGTCTGGCCTTTTATTCGCATCAATGAGGGATTTAAAGGATTTCCGTATAAAGACTCTAATTGTTTAGATACAGCCGGTACCGGTCATTTAATGGATTTAAAAAATTTAGAGGCGGATCCGCTCATAGATTTTAGTGATGAAAATAAGAGAAATGCCTATTTGGATTTATCTAAGCGGATAGAAAAAGAAATCTGTTCGGTAGGTCCGGACGGTCGTTTAGGCACAAACATCATCGCAGATAAACAAAAAGAGAGATTTAATGAGTTAACTAAGTATCCGATCAATGAAGCCGTAGACAGAGAAAACGGCCTTAAATTTTTTAGGAAACGGATACCGCAAATCCAACAGGCATTGGCTATTCAAAATCCGGCAAGAGAGTGGCAGGATTTAGCTCCTGAAGAAAAAAAAGTTTTGATAGATATTTTATATAATCCGGGGAAAAATACCCCCGTGTTTAACTATCAAGAGCAAAAAACATATTGGCCAAATCTTTTTGATGCCATTGCCAAAAAAGATTATCCAAGAGCTATTGAAAACGTTAGCCGTAACGGTGTTGGCAAAGAAAGAACAGATCGTTTAAAAGAGTTGCTCAAAAGCCTTATCCCACCGGAACAATGATAACGCAAATTAAGGTCTATCTAAAATAGGATATCTGTAACAGGAGGGGGAAACCGCCATCAAAGGATCAAAACTAACGGTTTGTTCCCCATTAAAAATTTCCGGTCCCCCTCCGGTATGATAATAAAACAAAACACCACAGGTACTATTCTCTGAAATCGGTGCTATTTTCATATAAGTGGAATTACCGGCAACGTCTTTGCCTTCAAAAATGGTTTCAGTCGGTGTATCTTTAATGAGTTTCTGGGGATAGATGTTAAAATAACCATTTAATTGATCATCTGTTTCTAAAGAAAAGTTTATTTTTTTGTCTTTTAGAAATAAAATACACAAAGGAGCCCACATTTGTCTGGTTGAACAAAGAGGAAAATTTAAAACCTTTTGCTGAAATTGAAAAGTATCTTTATCCGCACCAGCTGATTTTTTTAGTTTTGCTATTAATTTTTCAACAAATGGATGAGAATAATGGGGCCAACCCTTTTCATAAGTAACCATCTGAGGTGGCATATTTTTTACCTTTTTTACTTCCGCCAGAGCCAAAAAAGAAAAACCGGTTGTGATTAAAAGGGTTATCCCTATCAAAAAAGCTCTCATTTTATCCTCCAAAAAATTACTCTAATTATGTTTAAGTTAAACCCCCGCCCTCTGCTTGTCAAGATAAAAAATATCCCCTAAAAAGCGATTGTTATTAAAAAGAGTCTGTCAGGCAAAAAAGAACCATCCCACCCACCGGTAACCGCACTTTTCACAAAGAGCCTCTGCCTCTTTCTCTTCGGTAACCTCGCTATTCACAATCGGGTTTAAATCGCGTTTTAGGCGGATAGCTAGGCGGTAAGTTAGCTCCCGCGTGTGTACTAAGTGGTACTCAAGGGAGCTAAGTTGCCCCTAGATACCGTATAAAACACGATTTAAACATACAGGCGGTAACACATTTAAACAAATTCACGCTGTTCGGCCTTGATTTTGCAAGGCGGGCATATTCTGCTCTTGGGTGATGTTTTGCCCATGCTCGGAAAGGGTAGCTAACAGGTTTGGCTCTTGTTGGTGGGGTCCAGCATCAGCCAAACGTTCGCCATTCGGATCGGTGTTTTGCTTTTGCTCTGTTTCTTGTGCTAAGGCTTTGCCTTGTTTTTTCTCTATGGCTTCTCTTTCTTTAGCCTTTTTAATCGGCTCAAAATCCTCTTTATTTAAAAAAGGATTTCTACTGAGTATATCATCCACCGCTTCATCCGTAACGCTGATTTTTTCATATTTTTTATCTTTATTGGCATAAGAGGTAGATTGTTGTTTGGTTATTTTATCTGTAAAGATAAGAGGCGGATCGGCTTTTTGATGGTCCACATATTGCATACGCACAAAATCGCGGGTAAAACTGGCCTGTGTTTCTAAAGAGGCCATCTGCATGGCATATTCTATGCGGGCTTCTTCAACATTTACTCCCTCTTTGGGTTGAAATTTTAAATGGCCCTCAGGTGTTTTTTCAGGATTTTTAGAAATTTCAATCCACTTGTCATAGTTGTCATAATAAACATCTGTATAGTCCCGAGCCAAATAAGTGGGCGTAGTTTCCAGTTCTAAAGAGAGCTGTTGCGTTTGGGCTTGTGCTTCTGCTTCATGGATTTGAAACGCCTCAATATGAAAAAAAGAGCTTGTATCTGTTTGGACATCGTGCAAGGACTCATGAGCCATGATAATCGCCCCTTCGGGTGTGCCGACAACTTCAGGGTTAATGCGGATTCTGTCTTTAAAAAACACCGGATGCTTTTCATGTCCGCCATGAGCATCATTTTTTTCTAAAACCTTGTCTTTATCTTGCAAATCATAGCGAAACACCTCATCAGACTCTAACATTTGACGCAGAGCCATACAGCCGGTAGGGGTAGAATTTAAGGCATCCACCATCTTGTCAATTTGTTGGGATAAGCCCTTTGCCTCTTTTTTAGTGCAATAATGACGCATTTTTTTATAGAGTTTGTTTTTTTCCTCATGAGAAAGCGGATGCGTTTGTTGTCCTTCAAAAAGCTGATTTGTCATAAAACCCCCTTTAAAAAAATTCTTCTCCTTCTATTATACCACATTTTTTCAAAAAAAAACACTTTTTATCAACTTTTAGACTTGAAAGGAATCCTTTATGCAAAAAAAATCATCTAAAAAGCCTTTAAAATCTGCTCCAAAAGACACACTTTCTACGGTTGCAGAAAAAAATGACGCCCCCCTTTTTCAGCCGGAACAGGTCGCTTATTGGCAACAAAAGATTAAAGAGGCCAAAAAAATCTATGAGCCGTATCATCAGGTGGTTAAAAAAGCACGCTCTTGTTATAAAATGGGAGCAGATAAAGAGGGGGGAGAACTCTCATCTTTCTCAGATGGCGGGAGTAATATTTTTTGGTCGTCGGTAGAAACGCAAAAGCCCTTTTTATACTTTAAGCAACCCAAACCCTATATTGAACGGGCAGAAAGAAAAATAACACCGGCCGAGAGCGTTGCCGCCAAAATTTTGGAGCGGGCCTTAATCTGGGATTTGCGTCAGTTTGATTTTGACAGTGTGATAAAATACGCGAGAAATGACTATCTCATCTCCGGTATGGGTCTGTTATGGGAGAGTTATGAAGCCCAATTTGAAACGGTTTTGCTCCAAGATAATCAGTCTTTAACGCTGAAAACAGATGAAAAAGTCGTTACCAAGTACGTTGACCCGACGCATATTTTGTTAGACCAAAATCATACCGGCATTTTTGAAGAAATCACATGGATGGCCAGATTGCACATCATGACCGCCACACAGGCCGGCAAAAATTTTGCCGAGTGTGAGGCTCTTTTATCCTTAATTTCCGGCTATGATACCCGCCAAAAAGAGGAAATTCCCTTTGAAGTTTATGAAATTTGGGATAAACAGACGCGCAAGGTTTATTGGATGACATTTAGCTTGCCCGATACGTTTTTAAAAGTGCAGGATGACCCCTTAAAATTAAGCACGTTTTTCCCGATGCCAAAGCCTTGTTTTGCCACATTGACAAATGACAGTTTGATACCTTTATCCGATTATCAGGTGATTGAAAAAATGCTTTCAGAGCTTAAAGGCATTACCGAACGGATGCGTTTGTTGATGCAGGCGTTAAAAGTTTCAGGGGCGTATGACGGCTCTTTTGCCCGCTTGAGAGATATTTTTGACAAAGATGTAACTTTGGTTGCCTTGCCGGATTTTGAACGGTTAAAAGAAGCGGGCGGTCTAAAAGGCGTGATAGATTTTATCCCGATTGACCAGTTTGTCAATGCCTTAAAACTGTTGGCTGAGCGACGCGAGCGGGTTAAAGAAGAACTCTTTGAAATCACCGGCGTATCAGATATTATGCGAGGCTCTTCTTCAAAAGCAGAAACCGCAACCGCTGTTGAAAAAAAGACCAACTTTGGCACGTTACGCAATCAGGATCGGCAAAATGACATTCAACGCTTTATTTTGGATTGTTATCGCATTAAAGCGGAATTGATTTGTGAACATTTTGATAAAGAAAAGCTTAAAACCTTTGTTTCTGTGGATGAGGGCTATACAGCTGATACGATTGATGAAGCGGTAGAGATTTTAAAAAGCGACAAACTGCGTCATATGATTTTAAGCATTGAAACAGAAAGCTTTTTTAATCAAGAGGAGCGTTCTAAAAAGACCGTTTTGGCGGTTGAAGTGATTTTAAAACTGATACAATCCGGATTAACCGTTGTTTCTTTAGAGCCGAAACTCTTGCCTCTTTATAAGCAGATGATTAAAGAAACAGCCGCTTCTTTAGAGCAAGCACGACCGTTTGAAAATACCTTGGATGCCACCTTTTTGGAGATTGAAAAGGCGTTGACGGATACGCAAAAGGATCAATCTTTGGCCACTTCGTCGGCATTGGCACAAAATCTGCAAAAAAATGCTCGCCAACTGATGATTGAAGAGCAAAAACGGGCTTTGGAACAGCAGGAACTTAAGCTTAAAGCACAGGAACTGGCGTTTAAGGAGCGAGAGCTTTTTTATAAACATAAAAAGGCTGAACTTGATTTTCAAAAAGAGCTGGTTCGCCAAAATACAGAAAAACAGCCGGCTTTAAAAGCACCGGTTCTGCCTAAAAAAACAGGGTATCAACCTTTTAAAAGAGGGTTGTTTTTAAATCTGTTTCAAGGAAAAAACGGCCTTTCTTTCCCCTTTAAACGGAGCAGAAAATGACCTATTTTTCCAAACAGTTTACTTCGCCCGTAGCTCTGCCGGACGGCACGTTTGCCCATAACGCCTCTGAAATAGAGGCGTTTTTAAAAAAGTCCGGTTTAGCTTGTGCTTCCGACTATTCAAAAGCGTATTTAAAAAAACAAAAACACGCCCAAAATCAAGCCTTTAAAAAAGAACTTTTTAAGGCGTTTTTAACTCAATATAAAAGGATGATTTTCAAATGACAGAAACACTTTTAAACGATACGATAGATGAAAATAAAACCGCTCCTGAGGCAGAAAAACAGCTCTCCACCCGCGAGATTTTAGAGCAAAATTGGGATCGGTTGGTTGAAAATAAAACAGCTGATGTATCTTTTGATACTTCGGTGCCGTCAGGTGAGGCGGAGCCGATATCTGAGATGAAAGACACGCCAGAATCATCTGATTTTAACCTGACCGATTTTATTGAAAAAGGCTATCAAAACCTGAAACAAAAAACAAATAAAAATCTGCCCGCGTCTAAAGAAGAATGGATTAAGTCTTTGATAAAATTGGATGAAATCTTTCATACCGAACCGCAAAAAGCTCTGTCCCTTTTAAAACAGCAAACACTGGAACAATTGCGTCAGTCGCCTGAATGGGGGCAAAAACAGCAACAGTTAAACGATAAATTGCTCTCCTATGTGTTAAAAGATATGTTTTTAGGCAAAAAACAGCCCCCTGTCAAAATGCCGATGTATCCTTTGCAATCAGTACCCTTGCAAGGGCAAGTCCCCGCTTTTAGTCCGTCTTTAGCACCCTTTTTACCGCCTCAAATGCCGATGTATGGGGGGCAAATGACGCAAGGGCAGGGGAGCGAGAGACCCGCTTTTCAAACGCCATCTGCTCCGAGCGGATTGTCGCCCAATGCGATAAAAGACATGATAAAACAAGAACTTGAAACCTATGTTAAAGAAAGTCGCTTAGCCACCCAAAAGGCACAAGAAGCCTCTTTTGCCCCGCAAACAACCGCTGTAGCGGTGCCGGCAAGCAAAACACATACCGCTTCCGGCCGGCTTAAAACCACCCGCGAGATTTTAGAGGACGGCTGGCGACAATTCATCGGCGACTAACCTTAACGCCACTTATTTAAACAGGGTGTTGAAAAAACAACACCCTAACTTTAATTCATTTAAAAAGGAACTAAAAATGTCTAGCAGTTTAAAAAAAATAACTTCCCGCTGGGATACAGATACCACCACTTATCAACCAACACAAGCTCATTCGCAATTAAACGTTCGTTTTCTCATGAACCGCACTTTTCACAAAGAGCCTCTGACTCTTTCTCTTCGGTAACCTCGCTTTTCGTAGAACGGGTTTAAATCGCGTTTTAGGCGGATAGCTAGGCGGTAAGTTAGCTCCCGCGTGTGTACTAAGTGGTACTCAAGGGAGCTAAGTTGCCCCTAGATACCGTATAAAACACGATTTAAACATACAGGCGGTGGAGCTTAAAAAAACACCTAATTTTTTTTAATTTACCTCTTGACAATGAGAAAAAAAAGAATTATATTACACTTGAGTTAGGGAAAGTCCCTAGCTTAATTAACACCAAAGGTGAAAGGTCCAGTTTCTTTTTTGTTCCGAGATTCTTTTTCAAAAGGGGGCTGGATCTTTCGTTTTTTGTTGTTATAAAAAAGTTGAATGATATGTTTTTTATCATTACTTCTTCTTACTTTTCTATAAAAAAAATAAGTGTCGGTTTTTATAACCGACATTTTTCTTAAAAAAAGATTCCCCTGCCCCACTTTCTCTTTTAACCTCGCTTTTCACAATCAGGTTTAAATCGCGTTTTAGGCTTTCACATTAACCGCACCATTCAAGAATAGCCACCGCCCACTTCCACCGGTAACCTCATCGCTCGTAGAACCGCCACCGCTCACCGGCAACCTAGATGCCCTAAGAACCGCACCACCCACCGGTAACCTCATCGCTCGTAGATCGGGTTTAAATCGCGTTTTAGGCGGATAGGTAGGCGGAAAAACGCCCCACCCACCGATAACCGCACTTTTCAAGAACCGCCACCGCCCCACTTTCTCTTTTAACCTCGCTTTTCAAAAACAGCCTCTCTCACCGGTAACCTCGCTTTTCACAATCGGGTTTAAATCGCGTTTTAGGCGGATAGCTAGGCGGTAAGTTAGCTCCCGCGTGTGTACTAAGTGGTACTCAAGGGAGCTAAGTTGCCCCTAGATACCGTATAAAACACGATTTAAACATACAGGCGGT
>CALCTR010000002.1 GCA_937906925.1 uncultured Alphaproteobacteria bacterium | reverse complement strand
ACAAGTTTCAAAGGGACCCTTTAGGGTATTTATAACTAAATTCAAAATGACGGGTATTATTTCAACATGAGAGGCATTACCTCAGGATAACGGGTATAATCAATAGAACATTTTTCCTACAAATAAAAAACAGGTTAAACCAAAAGGCTCAACCTGCTCTTACAAAACAAATATCGCTTATTCAAAGATATACAAACTGTCAAATCTGGCAGCATACATAACTTCTTTAACCTTACCTTGCACACCTTTAATTGAAAGACGAATAGATTTTGATGATGCTTCATCATGAGCAATAACAAACATACCCAATGCAGCTGAATCTATAAAATCACAATCAGACAAATCAAAAATAATTTTCTCCAAATCGCCGTTTTTAATCAGAGAAATAATCTCAAAAAATGTATCGTGATCTCTAAATGTAAATGAACCGGAGAATGCAATCTCTTTGCCACCTGCAATATCTTTAGATTTATAATTCATAGTAAAACCTCCTTCTTATTTCTATTCTGACTTATTTTTTTTATTTCGTCAACAGTATTTTAAATTATTTAGGCTTCTTTTTTTGAAAAACAAGGTAAATCGGCTTTCTACCGGCTGCAATTCCTTTTTTTTCATATCTTGTCGGTACCCAATCCGGTGGCGGTAGAGAAGTATCTTGATTAACCTGCTCAAAAAGACCGGCCTCAGCAACTTGTTCCAAGGTCCATTCTGCATAATCAATCACATCCGTTGCCACATAAAAACGAGCATCATCCGCCATTAAACGATACAAATGTTTTTGATTGATTTGATTGGTAAAGCGACGTTGTGCATGTCGTGCTTTAGGCCACGGATCCGGATAAAGCAAAAAAACCTGTTTAAAAACACCCTCTTTTAAAAACGGAAAAACTTCTCGCACATCATCATCCCAAATCCGGACATTATCAGCTCTTTTTTCATCCAAATTTGTATGCGTTGTTTTACCTTCATGGGAGCCATTTAAATGGGCTAATAATGAGGCAACCCCATTGATAAAAGGTTCGGCAGCCAAAAAACCAACATCCTGATACTTCATTGCTAATTCAGCCACATGTTCCCCACCACCAAAACCGATTTCTAACCAATACTCTCTCATTGGAGTGGTAAACAACGTGTCTAACTCCAAAATCGTGCCTTTAGGGGGCAAAGCAGGCTTTAATTTTGGCAACAATTCATCAACCAACACCTGTTTACCTGTTTTGATAGATTTGCCCTTCCTGCGACCAAAAAAGCGTAACTCTTTTTGTTCAACCATCAATTATTTCTCCGACGAACTGACTTTCCAAATATCTTTTGCATATTCACGAACCGTTCTATCAATAGAGAATTTACCGGAACTTGCAATATTCATCAAAGCCTTTTTAGACCATTTAAGCGGATTAACATAGTCGGCAAAAATTTGCTCTTGTGCTTCGCAATAACTATCAAAATCTGCCAACAACATATAATAGTCTTTAAACATAATGTTTTGGAAAATTGGGATAAAGAGATTTTTATCCTCCCCTGGGGTAAACATACCGTTTGTTAAGGCGTCCATAACACGTTTAATAGCTATGTTAGAATTATAGTAATCCCAAGGTTTATAATTATCCCCCATGTGTTGTTCGGCAACTTCTTCTGCCGTCAAACCAAACAAATAGAAATTACTTTTGCCGACTTCAGCCAAAATTTCAACATTGGCACCATCTAATGTACCTAATGTTAAAGCCCCGTTCATCATAAATTTCATATTACTTGTACCGGAAGCTTCAAAACCGGCTGTTGAAATTTGTTCACTAATATCTGCACCAGGGAAAACAACCTCAGCGACTGAAACTTTATAATCCGGAATAAAGACTATTTTTAACTGATCTTTTACACGCGGGTCATTATTTATAACTTTAGCAACATTGTTTATCAATTTAATAACCAACTTTGCAAACTCATAACCCGGAGCAGCTTTACCACCAAAGATGTACGTTTTTGGCACCGGCAAAGTTAATCCATCTTCCACAATCCGCAAATACTGATGGATAATGTGTAATACATTTAAATGCTGTCTTTTATATTCATGTATCCGTTTTACCTGACAGTCAAAAATAGATTTCGGATTAACCCGAATGCCTGTTATTTTATCAATCAATCCGGCAAGTGCTACCTTGTTATTGTATTTAATCTTTGTCAACTGCTCTAAAACAGCTTCATCCTTTGCTAATGGTTTTAATTTTTTAAGCTCTGACAAATCAGTAATCCATTTATCGCCAATATGCTTTGTAATTAAGTCAGATAATCCTCTATTGGAATTTAATAACCAACGACGTGGCGTTACACCGTTCGTTTTATTATTAAAGCGTTCCGGCCACATTTCATAAAATTCAGGCACTAAATTAGAAACCAAAAGTTTGGTATGAATATCAGCCACACCATTGATGGAATGAGAGCAAACAATCGCTAAATGAGCCATGCGAATTTGTTTTTGTGTCCCCTCTTCTATGATAGACATACGACTCAAACGACCAACATCCCCCGGATACCTGTTCATTACTTGTTTCATCAAATAGTCATTGATTTCATAAATTAAAATCAAGTGGCGAGGTAGATGCTTTTCAAACATGGCAACCGGCCATTTTTCCAATGCTTCCGGCAATAGGGTATGGTTTGTGTATGCCATTGTTTTAACTGTAATGTTAAATGCTCTTTCCCAATCCAGACGATAAACATCAATCAAAACACGCATCAATTCCACGATAGCTAATGTCGGGTGCGTATCATTTAGCTGAATAGCGACTTTTTCCGGTAATAAATCAAAATCTGTATGATTTTCTAAAAAGCGACGCATAATATCGTTAATAACACAGGAAGTGAAGAAATATTGTTGCATCAATCGTAAATATCTACCCTGCTCTACAGCGTCAGAGGGATACAGCACTTTTGAAATTGTTTCAATCTGAATATTTTGTTCAACAGCTTCTACATATCCGCCACGGTTAAACGTTTCCAAATCCAGCGTGTTTGTTGATTTAGCCGCAAATAAGCGTAAATAATTTACCGTCTTTCCGCCATAACCAACAATCGGCATATCATACGGAACACCCAAAAGTTGACTGGTTCCAACCCAGTGCGGTTCTCTTTGTCCGTTACGCTCTTCATAGACAACACGTCCGCCTATTTGGACTAAACAGGAACGGTCCGAGCGTTCAATTTGCCAAGGAGAACTTCTGTCCAACCAGGAATCGGCTCTTTCTTTTTGCCAGCCATTCTCAAAATATTGTTTAAATAATCCGAACTGATAATTGATGCCATATCCATATCCCGGAATGCCAAGCGTTGCAATCGCATCCAAAATACAAGCAGCCAATCGGCCCAAACCACCGTTGCCTAAAGCCGGATCATACTCACAATCTAAAACATCTTTAAGTTGAATAGGATTATCAAGTTTAATTTCATTGATTAAATCCATTATTTCAAAGTTAAACAGATTATTCGGCAATAACCGGCCAAGTAAATATTCCAAAGATAAATAATAAACTCTTTTAGGATCTTTTTTCTCATGACGGGCTGCCGTTTGAAACATACCATCAATACACAAATCACGTACCGCCATAGCAAGAGCTGTAAATAAGTGATCTTTATCTGCCTCACAAACACGTTTTGAAAGTGAATATTTGATATGCCATTCAATCAACTTTTTCAATTCTTCTGCAGTCGGTTTTTTAAATTTTGCGACTTTTGGTTTCTTTGCGACAGCCATCTTATGTCCTTTCTTCTTTAGTAAAAAACACCTATAATAAAAAACAATCGTTTTATTATAAAAAGAAAGAACTTAACAAATAATTAACAAAATAAACTTTTTATACTTTTTTAGAGAAAAGAAAAAAATACATCAATTTTCAGTTGAAGAAAGGTCCTGGTTCTTTTTTTGTTTTGCTTCTTTTTGAACAATACGCCATTGCGTTACGTTCTTTTTATGAGCTTCATATGTTGCTGAAAAACTATGTCCACCCGTTCCATTTGCAACAAAATAAAGATAATTTGTCTTTGGAGGGTTTAAAACAGCCTCTATAGCCTTTTTTCCGGGGTTTGAAATAGCCCCTCGCGGCAACGCCGGCACAACATAGGTATTATAAGGACTTTTTATTTTTAAATCCTGATATGTCAAAGGTCGTTTTAAATCATATCTACCCTCTGTAACAGCATAAAGAGCTGTCGGATCTGATTGTAATTTCATACCCTTATTTAAACGATTTATGAACGCGGAAGCAACCAATGGCAACTCTTTATCCTTTGGAAATCCGGCCTCTTTTTCAACAATAGAAGCTAATATAACTGCCTCTTTCGGGTCATTAAAGGGCAAATTTTTGTTTCGTTTTTCCCACAAAACGCTAACCGCTCTATCCATAGCTCGTTCCATTCTTAAAAGCATACCCTCTTTGGTATCTCCCCAAGAATAATGATAGGTATCAGGCAACAAATTCCCATTTTTTGGCACAGAGTCTATTTTACCGGTTAAACCCTTTGCATTATTTATTAATTCAACAACCTGATGCGAAGTCAGCCCCTCCGGCACAACAAGCCGACGGATATATGTTTCACCACTCACCAAAATCGTCATAACCATTTTAGGACTTGATCTTGCTGGAAAAGAATATTCTCCGGCTTTTATATGAGTTGAATGACCACTTGCTCTAACGCCTAACAAAAAAACAGAAGGGGATGCAATAACCCCCTCTAATTTTAAAAGATGGGCAACTTGTTTTAACCCCATTCCTTTAGGAATAACAACCTCTTTACGTGCCTGCAAAATACCTTCAGATACAAAATCGGTATAGGTCGTAAAAACACTACCCCCTATTAAAGAAGCACCTATAAAGAGAAAAATAAAATAGATAAAAACTCTGTTTCTCATATTTAATCGTCTCTTTATAAGTGCTTAATAAAAATTAAATTTTCTTAAAGATAAGTGAACCGTTTGTTCCCCCAAATCCAAATGAATTTGACAGAGCATACTTTACTTCTTTCTCTTTTGCCGTATTCGGAACTAAGTCAAATCCCTGTGTCTCTTCTTCAGGATCTACAAGGTTAATCGTCGGCGGTAAAATACCTGTATTCATCGCCATAACGGAGAAGATAGATTCAACAGCACCGGCCGCACCCAACAAATGTCCGATACAAGATTTTGTAGAACTCATAGAAACATTTGTACCGTCAAAGATGCTCTTTACAGCTCTAAATTCAACCATATCACCCAGAGGTGTTGATGTACCATGAGCATTGATATAATCAATATCTGCCGGATTTAAGCCTGCTGACTTTAAAGCACCAAGCATGGCTCTGTATCCACCGTTACCTCCCGGAGCCGTAATATGGTATGCATCACCTGTCATAGCATAACCTACAACTTCAGCATAAATCTTAGCTCCGCGTTTTTTAGCGTGTTCGTACTCTTCCAAAACAACAACACCGGAACCTTCACCCATAACAAAACCATCACGCCCTTTATCCCATGGTCTGGATGCTAAATGCGGTGTTTCATTATAATGCGTGGAAAGAGCCTTTGCCTGTGCAAAACCGGCAATACCAATTTTACAAATAGCCGCTTCAGCACCTCCAGCAACCATAACATCTGCTTCATTATTCTTGATAATCCGCATCGCATCCCCAATAGCATGCGTACCAGTGGCACAAGCCGTTACAACAGCATGATTAGGCCCCTTAAAACCATACTTAATAGAAACATGACCGGAGATCAGATTAATTAAGGCAGACGGAATAAAAAACGGTGAAATACGACGCGGACCTTGTTCATTAACAACGATAGAACCCGCCTCAATAGCCTGTAACCCACCAATACCGGAACCAATTAAAACACCGGCCCGCTCCATTTCTTCTTCAGTTTCCGGTTTATAACCAGAATCTTCAACAGCATCTGTTGCAGCACATAAGCCATATAAGATAAAAGGATCAACATGGCGTTGTTCTTTCGGAGATAAAACCGAATCGGGTTGAAACTCCCCTTCCCCATCGCCAAGGGGAATTTGACCGGCCACTTTTGCCGTAAAGTTTTCAGTATCAAATGAACGAATGGCCGAAATTCCCGAAACACCCTTCGTCAACTTATCCCAGTTTGTATTAAGACCACGACCAAGAGGGCTTAAAATACCCATACCGGTGATGACAACTCGTCTTGTCATAATTATAATCCTTTTGTTTTATTTGGTTAAGATAAAAAAGGACGTCCCAGAAAAAGGACGCCCTATTTTCAGTTAATGATTATGCTTGTTTTTCAATGAAATCAACAGCGTCTTTAACTGTGCGGATTTTTTCAGCTGCATCATCTGGAATTGAACAACCGAATTCTTCTTCAAAAGCCATGACCAGTTCAACTGTGTCTAAGCTATCTGCACCCAAATCATCAATAAAGCTAGC
>CALCTR010000001.1 GCA_937906925.1 uncultured Alphaproteobacteria bacterium | reverse complement strand
ATTGCGGATGAGCTTGTGTTGGTTGATAAGTGGTGGTATCCGTATCCCAGCGGGAGATTATTTGTTTTAAGCTACTGGACATTTTTAGTTCCTTTTCATAAGTTGATTTTAATTAAATGATTAAGGCATCTGCGGGGTGAGGATACTAAGGCCGAATTCGGCTGCACTCGCCCCAAAAAAGGCACACATCAAGGTGATGATGATATACAAAAACACCTTATTATTCAGCACGTCTTTTAAACTGGCTAAAAATGAAAACCGCTGTTGCACCAGGGCAATAATGCTATCCAGTTTTTGGTGCATTTGGTCTTGAGTAACTTTAACATCTTGAATATCCTCTTTAATTTTGTTGATTTCTTTTTGCATTTTTTCAAAATCCTCACATTGTTTTTGGTGGAGCAAAATAGCACTTTTGCTCATTCCGCCCCGTTTGGGTTGGGCTAAAATCATATCTAAAGCTGATTTTTGATTCATAACGTATCCTTTCGTGGGTTGAGGAGATAAAGGCATCCCCTCCTCCCCCTTTTTTTTAAACTTTATCCCATCGGCCGAGCAGGCTCTTTTCCCGAATGACAACAATCGCCGGATCAGGCGTTGCCAGCTCATCAAAAGGATGAAAGATAATCTTATCCCCTATTTGAACGCTGGTAACTAATTCTCCCACGCTGATAACCTCCCCCGTGTTAGCCGTATCTGTCGGCAAAGCGGTTTCAGGTAAAATCAAGGTCTTTTTTTCTGCCTCAAAAGGGCAAAGGCGAACAAAAATCCTATCGCTTAATGCTTGTATCATCTTTTATTTTCCTTTTTTATCAAGGGATAATTCCCCTCTTTCATCAACTGGGCAAGCGTGATGGCTCTTTTTTTAACCTGTCTTGCCCATTTGCTGTTTAACATCTCGGTTGAAGCGGTTGCAAAGTCATTTACTTCAACCGCGTTAAGAAATTTTTTAAACCCTTTAAGCCCTTGCAGGCCCAAATTGTAACACATTTCAACAAGAACGTCTTGACGGGTTGGATTAAGGGTTTTAAAGAATTTAAAGTTTTTTTCACACTCATTTTGACACTCCAAAATATCATTGGTTAACAAAAAAAGAGCCTCCTTTTCAGATAGACCCTTTTGCTCTAAATTGCGTCCGTAGCCGATGGTTAAGTATCCGCTCGGACAGCGATATGGCTTTAATTTCAAGCCCTCATGGCTCATAATGCTTTTTAACAAATTGGTTGAAATCATTTTTTTATCCCCTCAGGGGCCGTACCTGCTTTAGGCGTTGATTTTTTGCGTTTTTTAGGGGTTGAAAGAGGTTTTTCTCCCGCCTCTTTTAAGGCTGAAATCTCTTTTTTCAAACGGGCATTTTCTTCTTCTAACTCTTTTAAGAGAGTATGATTTTTATTCACCCGCAAAAATGATTGTGCTTTTTCATGCTCTTCTTGCAAGCCTAAATCAAGCACCTTGTTTTTATCCAAAGATGAAAACTCTTCCACCGTATAAATGCCATGCGTGTTTAAAGAGGCAATCTCCAGAGGCGTTAAAAAGGCAAACGCCTTTAAATCAGTGCCGTTTTTTGTTTTTTCCTTAGCGTTTAAATAAAGCTGATATTCCGCCTTAAAACGGGCGATTTTTTCGGGCGTGGCCGGCTGATCCACCACATCCGTCATGTTGTTTTTAATTCTGATTTCAACAAAACAGACTTCCTTAAATTGCGGTAAACCTGTTTGCGGGTTAATGTCATTTGTTTTGACCAAACGGTCATAAAATCTTGCAAAAACGTTCATTGTTTCTCCTTTTTTTATTTTTTAACTGTTGTTCCGCCACCATTCAAAAAGAGCCAGTCATGCCCTGCCTCAGATAGCACCTCTAGAAAAAACTCTCGTGTACACAAAAAACGTACATAAGCTGGCGGTTTTGCTTAGAGGTACGGTTTTTAACCAGAGGTAAGAGGTTAGATAGGTGGTTAAACCGGCAACGACGTGTACACAAAAAAACGTACACGAGGTGCCGGTTTAAACATCTAGATACCTCTTAACTCTGAGTTAAAACGCCTTGGAGGGAGGCATTTGACATAGTCATATTCCCGGCCCAACCGATAATTTTGTAGAAAGCGTCTTGATTGACGGACATGCGTTCACCGCCGACGACGGACATATCGCGGTCTTTGTGAGGGCGAAGGTAGATGTAGTCGGTGTTGAGGAAGTACATGTGGTTAGCGGGGCAGTTACCGCCTTGACCACCGTCAAAGATGACATCAGCACCTTTAAAGCGGAGGTTTTCAAAACCACATTCGGCGGTTTTCGGGTTGGAAAAACGCTGTTGCGGTGTAAGAGCGGATTCATAGAGAGAATAGAGTGTATCGTCTGCAACGATTAAATCCGGTTTATCTGAACCGCGAGATAAAGAGAGATACATTTTATTCATTTCTGAGATGATGTTATCCGATGTCAATGTGGCAGATTGTGATTTGTTCCGCCAAAATTCATTACCGGCTAAAGAGCGGTCAATACCGCCGACTGTACCTGTTGCAGGCGAATCGGCAACTAACAGGCGTAAACCGCCGATTTCTTTACCATCTGAACCTGTACCGTCTGAATAAACGGCTTTACTCATTTGGTTGATGATTGTTTTGGCAGCGTTGTCAACGCGTTTTTCAAACAAATCCATGATGGCTTCTTTACCGGCATTTTTAAGCATTTCTTCACCGGAAACAGCTACCGGAACGGCACAGAGTTTTAATTGATATTCAGCCGCGGTAAAGAGTTGTTTGTGGCTGTAATCAATTGTATCATAGCCGTTGTACCAAAACATATCGCCCTCACCGTACTCTAATTCTTCTAAAATTTTTGTACCACCGGTGATGGGTTTAATTTTCTTTTTGTCTTTTAAACGGTTTAAAAGAGCGTTGTTTTGGCTCATATTATCGGCAAGCTGTTTGGAACGGCTTTCAACCGTAAAAGCAAAGAGGGAATCATATTTTAAATTTTCTGACATAATAAGTCCTTTCATAAAAAAAAGCCTTACCGATCGGTTAAAATCGGTAAAGCGGTTAAACAAATTTGAATACCCGAGCGTCAGTATGTTTAAATCACGTTTTAAACGGTATCTAGGGGCAACTTAGCCCCCTTGAGTACAGCTTGTACACACGCGGGAGCTA